>BNUQ01000010.1 GCA_025997475.1 Planctomycetales bacterium | reverse complement strand
CGGTGGTGCCGCCGAAGCGTAACCGCACGAAGCCGTGGCGTTATGACCGCAAACTTTACCGGCGGCGGAACGAGGTGGAGCGTTACTTCCGTAAAATCAAAGGTTTCCGGCGAGTGTTTACCCGCTATGACAAACTTGACACCGTCTATTCCGCCTTCGTTATGTTCACGATGATTTGCGAACTACTACGACAATTAAAGTGAACACGACCTAATACAATCACCGACAATAAACCGCCGATTTGCCCTGCACCAAAATCCTTACCGACTTGTATCGCCAAACTCTTCATATTATCATTCATCAGCGCAATTAATTTATTTATGATGTTTATTCCCAAGCCAATAATGAGTATTGTCGCCATCAGATTCATCGCGACGCCAAGAATAGTTTTGAAGTAATGGATTGCCATATCACGCGTAAAGGACGCCCCGCCGAACGCCAAATAAAAACATCCCAGATAAGCGCATAAATACGCGGCAATCATTCTGACGGCAAGTTTGCCGGCAACTAAACAAATCATTATCGTTATGCCCACACAAGTGAAAAACAGTATTATTGACACTAATGCCATAATGATTGCAAACTCTATTATCTCCACCGTCAATGAGGCGACGTCTTTTACCAATCTCCCGATGTAAGCAACACTCTCAAATAAACTCGGGTCTTCTGTCGATGAAAGGTGGGAATCTAATAATTTATCGAAGCCGGTGTTCATAGCCCCGGTAAAATTAAAAAACGAATCCCAGATTGAAAAAACTCCACTCATCACTTGCATAGGGGAAACACTGCCGTCGCCCATTTCCTCACTCATTTTGAGGAATGATGCTAAAATCAATTCCGACAATGCCGCGCCATTCAGCATAAAAAACCAAAATATGCCAACCGACAGAATCCACTGAACAAGTGGAGTAAATATGGAACCTGAATCGCCCTTGCTTACCCCTACCATCAACGGAATTACCGTGAAAAAAAACGAAATGAACGCGAGCGCCCAAAACAAGAATTTGGCGTCTTCAAAAATTTTACTCTCCCATTTAATGGCTTCGTCGATGTAAGTATCGACGAGAGTATCAAGCGAGAGTTCTGTGCCGCCGTTACCGCCGCCGTCAGCCCCGTGCGCCGCCGTCAGCCCCGCCAACAACACCATCACGACAATAAAAATCTTACCATAGCGGCGCATATGAATTACCTTTGAGAGATTTGTTGCTTCCATATTTCTTTTGGCGTTAATTATTTTCCAGGCGCTCAATGCGTTCTTAAATGGTCGCGCGTCCGCCCCAAGCCGGACGGTTTGTGAGATGCCGGCGGCGGCGTTGGTTCTTGCTCTGGCAATGCGATTTTTTCCCGTATTTGTTTACTTTTTTCCATATCTTGATTCGACATTGCGCCGATTTCGCGGGCTTTCTTTTGGTCTTCGGCACGGTTGTTTTGTGTCACCTCTGTTTGCTGGATAACAGCGGTAACTATCGCTTTCCCCATTTCCGTTTGACTTTGGGCATTGGCGTTATTGACTTTCGCCGCCGCAATAATCGCCTCTGTATTCGCCGCCGTTTGCGCGGTTACAGAATCGGGTTGGCTATTTGCGCGTGTCCGCGCCGCTTCCAATGCGTCTTCGCCTTTTTTCGTATTATCTGCCTGATTGTTGGCGATTTCGTCGGCATCTTCGCCGAGTTTTTGCGCCTTCTCCTCAAATTGCCTTGCCGTAGTTTCGCAGGTCGCGTCGAATTGCTGTTGCACCGAGTTGAAATGCGCCTGCATTTGCTCGCTGTTTTTCTGGAATTCGTCAATCGAATCGCCGCCTTGAAATTGGAAATTTTTGACTTGGTCGATGAAGCCCTGCAACTGTTGCATTTGTCCCTGAATCTGTTGTTGCACACCGGTAATGTTGTCTTTCATTTGCATCAAATTCTGTTTAATTTGGCTTAAATCGCCGAGCGTATCGCCGACGCCAAACGGATTTTTCAGCATCGTTTCCCACTGTTTCATATACGCCTGATATTCCTGAATCATCTCGTTGTATTGCTTGACCTGATTGTTAATTTGCTCTAACTCCCGCGCCGCCGTTTGCGCGTTCACGGCGTAGTTAGACGGGTCAAAAACGGTCAACGCTCGCGCCACCGGCGCGACCGCAAGAAAAAGAACGCCAACGAAAAGAATGAATTTGCGCATAAAAATCCCTCCTTACGGTTTGAGTTTTGCCATAAAGTCGAACGCTTTGTAAGCGCTCTGAAATTCCAAATCTTTGACCGGCATTATGTTCAGCCGGTAGCCCGGACGGATGATTAGCGTCGGGTTGATGTTCATATTTTTCCGCAACATCTCGACCATTGCTTGACCGAGCGTTTGTCCGAGCGCTTCGCTCATCGTTTGGCTCATTTGCGACGAGTCGTTGCTACTGCTACTGTTGTTGTTCCCGCCTGAAATGTCTTTTTGCGAATACTCAATTCCGGCGACGACAAAACTCATCAACGCGGCAGTGCCGAAAATGCGGAAAAAATGGTTGTCCACTTTGTCTTTGGCTCCGGCGTAGCCCGCGCCCGACGACATCGGGAACGCGCCTAAATCAATCGCTTTGCCGTCCGGGAAAATGATGCGTTGCCACACGGCGAAAACGCGGTTTTGTCCCCACTTTGTTTCGGACGCATACTCGCCGACAAGGCGCGAGCCCTGCGGAATTAAGAGATGTTTGCCAGTAGGCGTGTCGTAAACGTTTTGCGACACTTGCCCGATGATTTGTCCGGGTAAATCGGAGTTAATCCCGCCGACGAGCATTGCCGGAATGACCGAGCCGGTGCGCAAAATGTAGCGCGTGGACGGCGCGTCCGCGCCGGCAATCGCGCCGGTCGCGCCCCTATCCAAACCCGCCGTCGCCGCGCCGCCGACCACGTTATTTTTGGCGTTCGGGTCAAAACCTTGTTGTCCGATGGTGGGAATAGCGGCGGCGCGGTTGCGCTCGGCGGACGATTTGGTGTATTCGGCGTTGAGAGAAACGCGCAACGGCGAGGCGAGCGCGGATTGAAAATGCTGAATCTTTTGCGACCGCAAACGCGCCATATCTTGGTCAATCACCGGCGCGGGAATCGGCGCGACCGGCGCGTTCACCACATTCGGCACGACCGGCGCGTTGCCGACGACTGCCGGCACGGTTTCTTCTTTTTTCGTCTCCGGCTTTTTTTCGCGGATTTTGCCGAGATTCTGTATCAAGTCCTGCGCCGCGCCGTCCGCGCTATTCTTAACGCCGATAGTCGCGTCGGCGCTTCGACGTTGGTGTTGGGTGAACATCGTGATAAGCATCACGACGCAAAAAATCGCCACCGCCCCGACGACGAAAACTAATGGAATGCTGTTCACGCGCTTGCCAGTGCGCGGCTTGCCGGTGCGCGGCTTGCCGGTGCGCGGTTTGCCGCCGCCCGGACTGCCCGGCGAATTTTCCGCGCTCATATCTTTGTCGTCGCTCATTGGATATTTCCTTTTCGTAACGTCCACGCCGTCAGCGGCGCGTAATTCGCCGCGTTCGCCGTGTAAGCGCGGCTCAACAATTCGTCGTTCACCTGATACAGCGCCGTCAAAATTCCGTCCGCGCTATCGGCGTTGATTTCGTAAGTAAATTTCATCCGCCCCGTTCCGTCGCGATTTGACTCTTCAATCGCATAACCGCGTTCGCGCAATCTCGCCAACAGTGCCACGCCGAAACCGTCGCGAGGCGTCGCCGCGGCAAATTGCGTCTTCGCCGGTGGATAGAGCGCGGTTAATTGCGCCGCCGCATCGTCGGCAATCACGCTCATCGCCTCCGCAACCGGCGATGACGACGAACAGCCCACGACGGCAATCGCTACAGCGGATAGTCCGCCCCAGAATAAGAGCCGCTTCATTGCCGCCCTCCTTTCTTGCCGTAGTCCAAGTAAGTGAGAGTTACTTTCTGCTGTTTGCGTCCGTGTCCGGCAATCAAAATCGCCTCCTTGAACACCGCGTCCACGACATAGCGGTCGCCTTGCACGCGATAATTGACGAGCGTTTCTTCGCCACCTTGCTTGACGAGTAACGCCGGACTTTCAGTTGATTTCATCAGGCGCGGCATTTCGATGATTGTTTTTGTGCCGTCGTTATAGACCCGCGTCGGCTTCCACGGCGTATTGCCGCTGACACGATAATTGAAGTTCAGGTCGCCGAGATATTCGTTGGTTTCGGGAATGGTGGCGCGCTCGCGCTCCGCTTGCGCTTTCGCTTCCGCGTCTTTTCGTTGTTGCTCGAATTTCGCCGCGGCTTCTTGCGGATAAGTGAACAGCACGCGGGACATATAATTCCGCCGCGAGGATTTGAGCGCGAAGTGATAAGTGCGCCGGTCGGTCGCCACGACCATTGAAGTGGTCAAACCGCTATCCACCGGCTTGACGACGATGTGCGGCGTCGTTCCGGCAGAAATCATCGCGTCAATTCCCCACCGCAGAGAGTCGCCGACAATAACGGATTGCACGACTTCACCGGCTTGCAGTTCAATGTCCGTAACCTGAAACACCGCGCAAACGATTGACGGCTGTTGCAAGCCAAACGCAAAAGTAACCGCGCCTTGCACGTCCATTGCCGTGCCGCCGCTTGCCCACGCATCTGAAATGGCAATTTGATTCGCTTCTTTCGGCGTAAATGCCGGTTCGTCGCCGTAATAGGTGTCGTAATTGATGCTTTGCGCGGTCGGCAAAATAATAGTTCGCGTCCGGGCGTTCGGCGCGTTTTCATCAACCGTCGCGCCCATCGGCGCGGACTGTTCTTCTCTGGCGGCAAAAAATTCTTTTTTCGCTTCCACCGGTGGCGTTGTTGCGGCGGCAACTTGTGCGCCGGCAATCGGCGCAATCACCGGCACGACCGGATTTTCTTTTTTGGCGTCAAAAAAATCTTTCTTCACCGCCACCGGCGGCGCGGACGGCGGCGGCGCGAGTTGCTCCGCCACGAAGCGATTTTGACCGTTGTTCGCGTCCGGCAATTCCGGCACGTCTAATCGGCGCAATCGAATAAATGCGCCAGACGTTCTCGTTCTGAATTTATTTGGCGAACGTAACCGTCCGCATATCCGAAATCCACGACGCGAGCAAATGCCGGACTACGCGCTCATCGACGTTGCCGGCACGGTCGGCAACCCGCACCGCCGCCGCCGCGCCTAATTTGTCCACCTCAATAACATAGGGGATAAATTGCGACCGCGACGCGAAAACGATGACGCCGCCGACGCCGGCAAGCGCCAACATCAACGCCAACAGCGCAACGGCTTGCCACAACCGCGACCGGTCGATTAGGTCTGCTGTTTTGTCGTTGCTCGTTTTCCGCGCCGCCAAATACGGATTTTCAATCGATTCGCTCATAATACCGCTTCCTTTGCTCTGATGATTTCAGTGATTTTGTTTTCGGCGACGTGGCGAATCCGCAACCACTGCGGCAACCAATCGTGTTCGCCGTATTGCGCGATTAACTTTTGGATGGTGGTTATGTCGTCGCGGTCGCTGACCGCACACAGCGCGAGTTGCAACTGTCCAAGCGCGAGTTCAAACAGGCGATTTCCCATTGCCGATGTGTAGTAGTATTGGCGTTTGGGCAGAGCGTCGGCGATGATTTTGATTTGTTGGTCGTTAAGCCCGAATTTATGGTATAACGCCGCCGCTTCCTCGTTGCGCGAGCGCGGATTAGGCAGGAAAATTTTCGTCGCCGTGCTTTCAATAATCACGTCCAAAATGCCGCTGTTGGCGGCGTCGGACAGCGATTGCGTAAGGTTATCACTACCATTGTTTATCAGTTAGTAGTGCTTAAAGTGTGGTCGCTCTTCATAGAAGATCGCCGCCCCAAGGACCTATAATGAAACTTTACGCTTATTCGTTGCCCGAAGTTTCCGGCCGCGCCGGCTGGTTGAAAATCGGCGAGACCACGCAAGATGTCGAAAAACGGCTCGCGCAAACCGGGCACGAACTTGATTTGCGAAAAGAACTGGTCTGGCAAGACGCGGCGGTTACCGACCGAAGTCATATCGACAAGTTGATTCACGCCGAATTGCAACGACAAGGTTTTGCCGTTCGCCAATTCACCGACACGAAAACTCCTACCGAATGGGTGAAATGCAGCGTTGCCGACATTGAAAAAGCGTTTGCGAAAATTCGCGAACGCCTTTACGCCGAAAATCAAAAACGCCAAGAATTGTGCGACAAATTTTATTTGGAAATCCGCAACTGGTATTTTTGGACGGCAAAAACAGGCGACGACCCGTATTCCGTTGCGTCGCCGGACTACGCGTTACGCTTGATTATTCGCTTGTTGCTATGCTTTTTTCTCCGTGAAAAAAAACTGATGCCCGACCATTTGTTTGACGAGCAATGGCTGCGCGAAAATCTGAAATCGGGAAACGAATATCGCTATTACAAGGCGATACTCCGCAACTTGTTTTTCAACGCGCTAAACAAGCCGCTCGGCAAACGTGGCGAACTGGAAAATAAAAAACTTATATCGCGCCCGAACGCGGTCAAAACGGCATTTAGCAAAATCCCATTCCTCAACGGCGGACTTTTCAGCGAACAACGCGGCGACGATTTTCCGCTAAATGACGACTATTTTTTTTCGGAGTCGCGCACGCGGCATATTAAGGAACTTGACGGCGATTACCCCGTAATGGGCATCATTCGCTTGTTATCGGGCTATAAATTCCGATTGTCGGCGAGTGACGAATTGTTTGACAATGAGGCGGCGGTTGAGCCGGAATTTATCGGTAAGGTATTCGAGAGTTTGCTCTCTTGCATAGACGCGGACGGTAAAACCAACAAACAAAAAGTCACCGGCAGTTATTACACGCCGAATGAAGTCGTCAGTTATATGGTCAATCAGGCATTGGACTCTTTTTTGCAAGACGGCGACGATTTATTGAAGTGTAAAATTCTTGACCCGGCTTGCGGTAGCGGCGCGTTTGTGATTGGCGTGTTGAACGAAGTGATGAATCGTTTTGACGGCGAACGTTTGTGGTCGCCGGAAAAACGCTATCAAGAAAAATTACACATACTAAATAAAGTCATTTACGGCGCGGATATTCAACCGATTGCCGTCCAGATTACGGTGTTGCGGGCGTTTTTGTCTCTGTTGCAGGAATTGACGCCGAACCGCAATCCGTTGGATAACTACGGCGTCGCGGCGTTGCCGAATCTCAACTACCATTTCGTTTGCGCCGACACTTTACGGGCAATGCGCGCGGATGATATGTTTTTTGCGGCGCATCAAGAGCAATTTGCGGATTTGTTGGAATTGAAACGCGATTATTTTGACCGAACAAACGTGGATGAACGGCGCGAATTGGCGCAAAGAATCCACGCGCAGGAAACCGCGCTTGCCGCCGCCAGCACCGACCCGGACATCAAAAAATTATGCGCATGGAATTACGACGACAATTGCCCGGCACCGTTGTTTGATAGCCGGTGGATGTTCGGCGTGAAAGAATTTGATATTGTTGTTGGCAATCCGCCGTATGTGCAGGTGTCAAAAAGTATTTTTCACAAAGAGCAGTATCCGTATTCCGTCGGCAAAGACCCCGGCAAACAGAACCTCTATAAAGTGTTTATTGAAGCCGCTTACAAATGGACAAAACTACGGACGGGCATCGGTTGCTTGATTACGCAAAGTTCCTTGTTAGGGGATTTAAGCGCCACGCACACGCGCGAGTTGTTGCTGACAAAAACGCAGGTGTTGCAAATTGTCGAATTCCCGAAAAAAGCGCCGACCGCCGAAGGGCAGGTTTTCAAATCGGTGTTGCAGGGGACTTGCATTTGCCTTTTCCGTAAGAAAGTCGCGGCGGAAAACGAGTTGATGCTGTCGGTCGGCAATGACACAACCTCGATTCGTCATCCAGAATTTGCGGCAATCAAACAACGCGATTTGCTCGATAACAAGCGCAATTTCGCGATACCGTTGTTCCGCAAAGGCGAAGCCGAGATTTACCGTAAGATCATCGACAATTCGACGCCGCTGAAAGAATTGGCGGCGATGATTGCGCAGGGCGATTTGAATTTGACCACAGACCAAAAGTCATATTCGCCAACTGTAACGCCGATTAAGTTGTTTCGCGGTTGCAACATTCACCGCTACTCGCTCGACGACGAAGTCGGCGAGTATTTGCTTCCGGCAAAATTTCCTGAAAAGGTGGCGTATAACCAAGCGCACCCGTTGTTGATTTGTCAAGAAGTCACGGGAACGGTTGACCCGCGCCGTTTGATTTTCACGTTAATTGAGAAACCCGGAGAAAAATTTGCTTTTGGGCATACCGTACAAAAAATTGTCCTGAAAAATCTGCGCCAATCGTCAACCGTTCTCGCTATTTTGAATTCATCGTTGCTGGATTGGTTTTTTCGCAAAACCTCGACGAACAATCACATCGGTGGCTACGAACTCGCGATGTTGCCGTTAGCGAAAACGCTTGCCGACTCGTCGGCAATGTTGGCGAATTTAGTCGAACAAATTTTGGCGGCGAAAAAAAACGGGCGGGACACGACTGATTTAGAAACGCAAATCGACGCGCGGGTCTATGAACTTTACGGCTTAACTACTGATGAAATCGCTATCGTGGAAGGCAAGCAGATAATCCGCCCCAGCCGCACTCCAAAATCGGGTTGTCGGCGTTGAGCAACAGGTCAAAACAACCGGCGATTAGCCCCATTGCGTTTCGCGCTTGGTCAGCCCCTAAATACCCGATTTTTTTCATCGGTTCGCCGAAACGTTCCTGCCAAAGAATCCCGTCAGGATTGAGCATCACCTCAATCGTTTTCGGGTCGTTCAATGCGTTGACGACGTTTGCGCCGAGTTTGCTCCGCAACGACTCAATTTGCCCTCGATGTTTCGCGTTGAAAATCCCGCTCATACCGTTGTCGCGAACGACAACGGCGGTTTACAAGGCGGTAGTCGGCGTTGTGTTGTCCATTTGTCCTTTTCTGGCTCCTCTTCGTTTCAATCCACGCGCCCCGTGCGGGACGCGACCAACACGCGACTAACACACTTCTTGCTCTCTTCGTTTCAATCCACGCGCCCCGTGCGGAGCGCGACCAACACACTAACACGCGGCGCTTAACAGCGTTTTAACGTTGGTGGTTCGACCGCGAATAACGCGGCTATCGCTTCCCGCCGCCAACGCTCTTTTGGCTTGCGCGCATACTGCGGCGATGGAAACTCGCCGCTCTTCTTGCAACCGGCGAACTTCCGCCAATTCTCGGTGTTCACCCCCGACGCACTCGCAAGCCGTCCCCGGCACAATCCAACCACTGCCCTCGCAATAGACGCAATTCGCCTTTGCCACCGGTTTGGGCGGTGGAACAGGTGGCGGTGGTGATAACGCCCGTTTGACTTCACGCATCGTTTCCGCTCGCGGCGACACGCCGTTATCCGTCCGCCATTGCGCCACCGCCAACGGAACGCCGATATTCACACCGCGTCGCCGGTCTTTTTCCGCGTCCAACCAATTGCCGATAAACTCCGGCGTTTGCTGTGCCAAGCGAGTTAAAACCGCGTCCGACAACGACAACGATATTGATTTGGCAATGCCGCTAATCGCCGTGCGTAAATACGTCGGCAAACCTTTGTTTTCTTGGGGGCGCAATTCCGCCGGTATTTCACCAATCACGGCGCTTGCGACAGATTCCGTCGTTTTTTCTTTCTGGCGTCGGGGCGGTCGCTCTTTGACCGCCGTCAAACGCTCTTTGGCTTCACTTGCCTCCACGCCGGTCGTTTGCCGCAAAGCCCGAATTGCCGTCAACGCTTCGCCAAGCGCCGCTATCGCCGTTTCGAGTTTTGCCCACGCCTCCGTCATCGGGTCGTGATTGACCAAATTGCAAGGTTTGCGATTGACCGCATCGCGATTGACCAAATTTTCCGTCGCGGGGGGTAAGGGGGGATTCTTTAATTCTTTAAGAGATAAGTAGTTATTAAGAGAATCTATATTAAGGGATTGACCGCTGTTTGACCCGTGTTTGACCACTGTTTGACCGTATTTTGACGCCTCTGTTTGACCATTTTTTAGCGTTTCTGATTGACCGCTTTTGACCGCCGCCGCCGCCATCTTTTGCCAATACGCCAACCGCTTCACCGTAACAACCAAGCCCCGCGAACGCCGCCGCGTCTCAATGTATTTTTTCCGCAACCGGTCTAACGCTCGCCGCACTTGCCGCGTCGTTATGCCGACCGCCGCCGCGAGCGCCGCCTCCGTCCCGAAAAAACGCCCGCGCCGTTCGATGAGTCCGGCGAACAACGCCAACGACTTGGCATCGTCCGCCCATTCCCACTCGCTATCTATTAGCCATTCCTGCAACATCACTACCCCGCTACACCACCGCGTATGCCATTCGTTCGGGAGACCACGCCTCGCGCGCGACCTCCGGCGAAAACGCCAACGCCACCGTCGGATTAACCCCATACCGTATCGGCGCTTCCAACTGCTCTGACTCCGCCCGCGCCACGATGCCAGAATTGCGCTGAAATTGCTCGTAGTTGAACAGCGTAATCTCCAAACTCCGCGCTCGGCGCCGGACGCTGATTTCTCCGTCCTTTTTCAGCCGGTCGATGACAGTTCTCACTTGTTTCGCCGTTAAACCGCTCTTTTTGCTAATGCCGTCATAGGTCGCTTGAACCAGACCGTTGCCGTTGCCGGAGCGCGTCGGTAGCGAGCCGAGCGCCAGCCAATACCGCACCGACTCCTCGTTGTAAAGCCGCCGCCTGTTCAACTGCGTATCCACAAAATCCGGCTGGTCTATCCACACCAACTCCTCTCCCACTCCCCCATTCGTTTCTTGCGCGTTCATAACGCCCCCTTTGCTCGAGATTTCCGCGTCGAATAACGCTGTTCCATACTCGTAAAAATTTCCGCTACCAATTCTTCTGTCGCTTCTATCTGCACCTCTTCGATTGGCGGCGGCATTAACACGCTTGCTGATTTAGATGGCTTAAACACCGGCTTTATCTCTTGGAGACCGTTCGGCAAATCGCCAAACTCGCGCGCTGCAATATCCTGTCTAAATCCATTCCACGCCGCGTTAGCGGCTTTTCACGTCATCACTCCCGCCATTACCGCTTCAATCAAACGCAACTGCTTCTCGTGATAACGCGAATTGCTATCCGACGTGAGGCGGCACGGCGCGAAAACGCCGCCGCGTCGCGCCAACCGCTGGGCGCTCGAATACTGCTTGTAACCCAACGCGGTTAAGAACTGTTTTTTCGTGAGAAACATCGCGTTTGACCCCAAAAATAAAAAAGCCGCCAAAGGTTCTCTTCAAAACCTTCGGCGGCTTCCCTTTTTCGAGTGGCGTTACCGCCACATCGCAAAAGTTGTCCGCACAAGCGCGAGTGAAGAGTCACGCGCCAACAAATAAATGTCGTATTCACCGACAAAAAGAGCGGTTGCCGGAGCATAACACTTAATAGCAATGTTGTAATATCATGGACAACATTTTTCGTCGGCCAAGCGGAAATTAAGATAAATTTTCAGGCGGGATGGGAGTGTCGTGATGGACGGAAAAATTGCGGAAAGATTGAAAATTCTGCGCAAGGCGAAACGCTTTACGCAAATGGAATTGTCGAAGAAATCCGGCATTTCTCAGCAACTCATATCGCATTACGAATCCGGCAGAAACCGGATTGGCGTTGCCAATTTGATAAAGATTGCGCGGGTGTTGGGATGTGAGCCGAGCGATATTGACGAACGCGCCGACGGTCTCGGCGATGTCCCCGCCGAGCGGCAAAATGTCCGCAAAATCGACAATAAAATTCTTTTAGGAATTGTTGATTCATGGGATTCTTTTTCAGGAATTGAGCAAGCAGAAATGGGCGCGTTGCTTGCCGCTTTTCAAAAGAAACATGAACGCGCAATTAACAAACCCAAAATTGCCGAACCCAAAACAACCCCGCCGAAAATAAAATAGCGGATTTCACTGATTATGCGGGAGCGAAAAGATTTGATTTGAGTGGCTACCGGAGGGTCGGGTGTATCAGAAAAATAGGTGTGTATAGGTCGGCAAAATTGCGACAAACAAGAGGCGGGGATAATGATGAATGTAATCTTTAGTTGCCTGACAATAGCGATTGCGGCGTATTGTGCGTGGCGATTTTTTTTAGGGAAAGACAAAGGAAAATCAAAAGAGAAGTCATTTGATTTTGGCGACTTGTCTTTTTGCAATGGCGACAAGTGTTCGCCGAACAACGAATGCACCAAATACGAGAAAATGTTTTGCCGTGATGTAATGCGGGATTTGTTCCCTCGTTATGGTTTTATCGGACAGCACTATGTGGTGTGCGCCTCGAAAATTTACAAGCCGGACTTTGCATTGATTACGCACGATAACCGCAAAATCGCTATTGAACTTGACGATTATGAATCACACAGCAAAAATTCATATAGAAATTTCAATGAACAATTATCGCGTCAAAACGAATTTATACTTGCCGGTTGGCAAGTATTGCGTTTCTCAAATAATCAAGCCCGTTACTTCGCCGAAGATTGCATTGACCAAATCAAGAAACTGGTCAAAGGTGACTTATCTCAAACGAAAGTTCCACTGCGCGCGTTCCGTGACATTTTTGTGCCGGAGGAGAATGATTACAAAAATAAAGAATATATGAGTAGTGAACTAAAACCGCTGGGCGGATTATGGAGTGATAAACGTCGCCGTTGGTATTTTCCCGCCGAAAAAATTTCGGCAGAAATTGAACGTATTTTACGGGAAAAGCATCCGGAGTGGAAAATTAACGGGCTGTGGTTCCCTTGCATTTACCCAGATTGCGCAGGTATCGCTAATGTTAAGAATGGACAATACGGTGAGTATTGCTGCTGTCGAGACAATCCCGCTCATAAATTTGATTTTAAGCGGACGCCCACCTATGAATATTGTTACTTGCCAACCGATGGTAAAACTAAACCAAAATTAGAACCATTACCATAAATGCGCCAGAAAGAACATCGCACTACGCGCCTTTAAGTTGTGGTTGATTTTCGCCGGTGGTATCGGTTGCGGGATGAGGAAACGTGGTTTTGAGACGAGATGAAAAAATAGGTGTTTTTGAGTCCCGAAATGAGTCCCGAAATGGTGGTGTTTAGCGTTCGTCATTGACGCTAATCGCTAATTTTATCGACGGCAGAAAGGCGATTTTAACCCTTGTTTTCTTGAGTTTTTTGTAAAAAACGGCTAAAAATGAGAAGTCGCGGATATTTTAATATTTATCATTCATAAAGCGCAGGTCGCTGGCTCGATTCCAGTCGGGCATACCATATTTTCGACCCTTGTTTTTTCGATAAAACCTCGTGAAAACAAGGGTTTTTCCTCGCTCGCCGATGCGTTGTCGCCACTCACTAATTCGTCTATGTTGCTCTCTAAAAAACCGTCCAAATCCGTCCGATTCCAGTCCATTTCGCAGTCCAAATTTTCAACACAGATATTCATTGCCGCAACATCCGATGCCCCCGCTTGCTTTACGCAAGCGGGGGCATCGGAACCCGGTTCATTAGAATCATCATCGCCGGCATCAGCAGGGCGAATATCCAAACCATATTTTTTAAGCGATAAGCCACGCAAGCGACGTTCGACCTCATTGTCCTCTAAATGTCCATATCGCAAGATGGTTAATTTCGGATCGCTATGTCTCGCAAAAATCACGGTCTCCGTGAGAGTATGCCCGAGGATGTAACGAGTAATCCCCGTGTGCCGCAAGGAGTAAAAATCCGCTACGCCCTCGCTCGTTTCATAATCAACGCCGGCAAGTTCACATAGTTGCCGCATAAAATCACCGCCCCGGAAATGATGCGGTTTGCCCTCGTCGCGAGGACGCCGCGCCGGAACGAAAATCGCATCAGTCGGCTTCTTGTCCTCGCCGTATCTTTGCAAGTCGTCAACTAACGTTTGCGGGAGGGGCTGTTTTGCCGTGCGACCATTTTTTGTCGTCCGAGTCCGCATTATTGCTCGCGCCGAATCAAAGCAGTCCCAAGTCAACTGCAATAGTTCTCGGCTTTCACGTAACGCCGTTGCCACTGCCACTCGCAGTAATAACGCCGCGGTGTAGCCGTCGAATCCTTGAATTCGCCCGTTAAAATTTTCCGCCGCCGTGCGGAGTAATTGCAACTCTTTTTCAGTCAACGCCCGTCGGCAATATACTCTATGGGCGTCGGTGACAAGCGCTTTTTTACTCGTTCCACCGGTTGCTCGTGAAGATTCGCCAGTTCTGCCGCCGAAAAATAACCATCGGTAATACGGCGCGGTTGATAATCCCGCATTCGGCGACTTTTTCTTTTGCCAAGCAAATGCATATCGGCAAGCCGCACTATCAAATTTGCCAATGCTTTGGCATCGCGTTTGAGATGCGGATTATCTGCTAATGCTTTTGTGACAGACCAATCTTCATCATCAAATGCTACCGTGATGGCGGAAAGCGGCGTATTCGGATTACGAACCGCATTGCGACGAACTTCCATTAGCGGATCATTAACTGCTTTTGCCAACGAGCCCGGCGGATTGTCCGCGGCTTCTTTACGAACGTCGTCCTCATCTTCTTCAAGCAATCGCGCTAAACATTCCGGCGGTGTGTGATAATTAAGAGCCGCAGATATGCGCTGATTTTTATCCTTGGATTTTGCCGCACGCGTTAGTGCTTCCGCATCCGTCGTTGTCGTCAAGAGACACTCGTCTTCTGCGCCATAGTAATTGCCGGGCTGTTTATCGGGATGAAAACTCCTATACGTCTCGTCATTAAAATTGGGCGTGTTTTTGTCTTGCGATTTCATAATTTACCTCTCAACGTTAAGGTCGGATTCAACGAAAAAAAATAAGGGGCAGGCGGTCGTTGATTCCGCTTTTCGTCCCGTCGGACTATCCCCTTAAAAATTGCGTTATAAATTTGGCTCCTGATTTTCAATCTGTGAATTTCAAAAAAAATTGTCTTCAATTACGAGCATTCATTTCGCATCGCGCTTCTTCTTCGCGAACAGTGCCGACTCCGCGCGAAGCGTCACCGCTTGAAAAACGGCATCATCTAAATGCAAGTTAGTTTATAACGTCGTCTCTTTCGATTACAGCGTCTGCATTACGTTCAGCAAACTTTGATAACTGTCAACGTCGTGGTATTTGACTCCCGCGGTGGAAATCTCGTTGAATAACTTTTTCGCGCAGGATATTTTCTCTTGTTCAATCGGACGCAAATTTAAACTGTCCATCGTGCCTTTGGTTTCGGCGATGAAGAAGATGTGCTTCACCGTGCCTTTCTTAAACGCAATCGCCCAGTCAGGCGAATAATTGCCCACAGGCGTGGGAATATAAAAACCTTTCGGACCTCGCGGAAGTTTTGCATACACCACCACCTCGGCGGCGGTGTCCAATTCTTCGGCGAATTTCCGTTCAGTGCTTTTCTCGGCGGCTCCGTCGGTGAACACATAATCTTGAATGGCGCGCTTTGCCGAAAACGCTTTGGCGTATTCCTGCGAGGATTTACTCATATTGAAAATGTCCTGCGTGTAGGGTTGCTCCGCGCTCGGCTGATAAGAAATATGCTCAACGACCACCGCCGCTTTTTGTTTGTTAATTTCCTCCGCCACCTTCTGAATAAATTCCTCCGGGTTTTGGCTGAACATATAAAATTTGTTCGGCACCAAACTTTTGAGAACGGCGGCTACGCTACGGCGCGTGAGCGTGGTTTCTTCCGCGATTTTTCCGATAAGGTCATAGCGAACGGAACTGACCTGAGCGTGCTTGAGTTTACTTGTTCTGGTCGCGGTAACATCAATATCAACGCCCGCGTTTTGTTCGCCGATGGTCGTTACATATTTAAGTTCGGTAACGAAAAGATTGGCGTTAAGCGCGGCGGCGGATTTTTCAATCAGTTCCGCCGAATCAAACTCGACGATATAGGCGTAGCGATGATTGATCGCCTTCCACAAATCCTGAAATTCTTTTTTGTGAAAATTGGCGTTGAGCGGATTGTCTTTGACCTTGGTATCGTGTCCGTCCTCGACCATCTCGTTTAAGACGGCGGGGTCAAATATCCCTTGCACCAAAGTATGAATGCCGTTTTCAAGCGGCGCCAATTCGTCGGGCAACTTTGCCAGCGTTCCCGATTCTTTTGCCTCACGATAGGCGGGCAGAATGTTGTCATCAACGTCAATGTAATTGTTTCGCGTGAGATATTGATAAATCATTCTTGCTTGACGTTCGTTGAGTTCGACGGTTTGTTCGCCTGCATTAATCGTTTTTCCCGTGAAATATTCAATGCTCGCTTTTGTCGGACGTTCATACAAATCCTCACGGATTTTACTCTGTAAATCCGCGACAAATCCCGCGTAACTTTCGCTGGCGATAACGGTCAGTTTGTTGACATCGTGCACGAGGGTTTCGCCGCACACGTCGAGGTCTTGTCGGTCGCCTGTTCGATTGACACACAACCGTAATCCGCGCCCGACTTCTTGTCGTTTCGCGGCGGCGTTATCCGAGTGCTTCAACGTGCAAATCTGAAATACATTAGGATTATCCCAACCTTCGCGCAACGCGGAGTGCGAGAAAATAAATCGCGTCGGTTCGTCGAACGACAATAATCGTTCTTTGTTTTTCAAAATTAAATCGTATGCCGAAATATCGTCATAAAATTCGCTTCCGCGTTTGAGCGCACTGTCAACCACGTGTCCTTGTTTGTCGATAGAAAAATATCCGCGATGCGTATCGGCGACCGCAATGTCGCGCAGATATGTTTGATAGGGCGGGTCAAATAACGTCAGCCGTTCATTGAGCGCGGCGGTATATTCCTGTTCAAATACCTGCCCATATTCGCCCAACAGTTCGGCGCCGTCCTCGCCGTATTGACGATATTTCGCCACCTCGTCGATGAAAAATAGCGACAAGCATTTTATCCCGCTTTGGAAAAGCGCTTCTTCTTTCTCAAAATGAGAGATTATCGTTTCGCGGATTTGGATGCGGCGAATGTCATTCTCGTTGACGTTGCCTAACGCTTCGCCGACCGTTAAAATATCGCCGTTGGAAAAAGTAATGGCGCTGTGAACGGGGTCAATTTCAATAATCGACAAATCTTGGTATTGTTCTAATTTTTGTGAGGCGACAAAAATGCTGTCGCCCGTATTCAACAAATGCGTTTCACGTTTGATCCCGCCGCTGTGCTTTACTTCAAACTCTAACCGCGCCCGCGGCGGCTTGCGGCTGTCAACCACGATTTCGGCAAGATAAAGATATTTATCCGTGCCGCGTAAATTTTTAATATCGAATCCTTTTACTTGTATCTTTTTCACCAACCGTTTTTGAAACGCGTCGAGCGCGTCAAGCACATACACCAAGTTATGCGAGGTCTTGTGCGTCGCGGAATAGTTCAGCGAAAACAGCGGATTGAAATTATTTTTCAGCGCGTTTTGCGTGGCGGCACCGCCCATTTTCTGCGGTTCGTCCAAGATGATGATCGGGCGATTGGCTTTGATCACATCAATCGGGCGCCGCGAAGCGAACTCGTCGCGCTGACTGTAAATAATCCGCGCCTCTTTACTTCTGCCGTCCTCTTTCAGCGACGACGCGAACGCCTGAATGTTGATGATCATTACGTTGATGCCTGAGTTTTGCGAAAACTCGTCGAGTTGATGCAAGTTGGCGGAGTTATACACAAAAAACCGCGCTTTTTTGCCATACAACTCCATAAAATGTTCCTGCGTGATTTCAAACGATTTTTTCACGCCCTCGCGAATCGCGACACTCGGCACCACGACAATAAACTTGCTCCAACCGTAATGCGCGTGCATCTCGAACATCGTCTTGATATAGACATAGGTCTTGCCCGTGCCTGTTTCCATTTCCACGTCAAGCGACACGGCGCCGAGTTCCTTGACTAACGACGGCGATAATTTGATATTGCGTTCCGCCTGTATTTGACGGATATTTTTCAATAACTGCGCGTCATCAAGTTTAACCGCTTCGTTGCGATAGCCCGTTTCATCGTCCGCTTCGGCGGCGGCGAATATTTGCAACGGCACTTTCTCAACCGCGCCGACATCGCGGCGATAAGTTACGCGGTCTTGCTTCGGCTGACCGTTGAACACGCGAACAATGCTATCGACCGCTTCAGTTTGAAACGGCTGGATTTTGAAATTAAATTTCATTCGGTGTCACCTCCGTTGTCCTCTATCTCGCACTCAATGAGTTAGCGCTCGCGGATTAACTCGGCTTTGAGTTCTGCCTCCGTTGGCAGATAAAGCCTGTACTTGGAAGCGAACAAATTATCATTGTCAGCAAGCACGGAGTATTTGACGATGCTCTCATCTTTATCCGTAATAAGCACGATGCCGATGGTAGGATTGTCACCGGCTTGCTTAATCTTCTCGTCAAACAGACGGACGTAGAAATCAATCTGCCCCACGTCCTGATAGGACAGTTTCCCCGCCTTGAGGTCGATGACGACAAAACATTTCAGGATGTAGTTGTAGAAGACGAGGTCGATATAATAGTGCTCGCCGTGGTCTGTGGTAATCCGCTTTTGCCGCGCCACGAAAGAGAAACCTTTGCCGAGTTCCAGCAGAAATGACTGCATTTTGTCAATGATTGCCTGTTCAACCTCAGTTTCGTGGTAGTCACGATTTTCGTTAAGTCCCAAAAAGTCCAAGATATATGGGTCTTTTATGTGATGGCTTATATCTGTGTTCGGCTCGAGTTTGAGAATCTCATTATACACACTTTCTTTCCCGCTTTTCCGGGTGGCAAGCAAGCGTTCGTAAAAGAAAGAGTTAATCTGTCTTTCAAGCTGCCTTACCGTCCATCCGGCGGCAATGCATTCTTGTTTGTAAAACGTCCGGCGATTCTCTTCTTCAATGCGAATTATACTCAAGGCGAATTGTTTTGCGGAAAGTCACGTTGGCAACGGCAGTCGTTTCTTGATAGGAGAAACGATGTCGAATTTTAGCGTCAGCAACGTTTTCAGGTCCTCCGCAAAATCGCCCGCGGACAACCGAAAGAAAAATTCGCGCAGGGCACATCGAAAGCCCAAAAATTTCTCATAATAACGGTTATTCGTTACTTGCTGATGCATAAATCGCCACAACCGCTCAATCAAATTCAAATTCGGCGAATACGGTGGGAAAAAGTCCAACTTTATCCGCGAGGTCTCCAAATACTCGCGCACTAATTTCGAGCGGTAATAACGCGCATTGTCCGCAAAAACGCCGATCGTTTCGGCCGTCGGATATTGCGCCTCGATTTGGCGGAAAAGTTCGATGGTGGACTGCGCGTTGACCGTGTCGCTTTCTAACGTGATCGCTTCGTGCGTCTCGATATTCAGCGCACCGTTGATATTGACCCGCTCGCGACCGGTGTTCGCCGGCACCGCGATCTTTTCGCCGCGCAAACCCCAGACCTTGGTCGGGCGCGGATTATGCGTCGGATGCACGGCGTCGAGATAAATGACCGGCGTTTCCGGCGCTTTATGCGCCAATAAATCCCTGATTTTCGACAAATTCGCGTTGCGCTTGCGGGTCGGCGTTTCCCGGCACCAAGACCGTATGCTTATACACGAAGTCCAAGCGATACAATAAATCGCGCATTCCGCTGATGGAAAACCTGACGGCAAATTTTTCGCGGCACCAATCAATCGCCGGTTGAACGGAAGGCAACAAATTTTGATTTACCCATTCCCGAAGTTGCGATTCGGCGTCCGCGCTTAATTTGCCGTCGTAACCGTGATAATTATTGGCGAGAAGCGCTTCGAGCCCGCAATGGATAAACGTCGCGTAATGGCTCCGCAAAGCCTCGTCCGAGAGCAAAAATAATTTGGCGGCTTCGGCGAAGGAAAGCCCTTTGTCGAGCGCGAGGATAATTTTGATGCGGTCGGCGTAGCGCTTGGACGGCTCCAACCGATGACGGGAGGCAAGTTCCTGGCGCTGTTCGGCGGTGAGAAAGTTAGCGGTGGTTTTCATACGTTATTTTTTATCTTTTGTCAGCACCAACGCAATCTTTCCCCAAAAAATAATTCGCTATGGGTATAGATTACGCTGTCTAACGGCGCCAGTCGCTTAATTATCGGCACCAACTGCGCGGCGGAACAATTCTTGACGACTTGGGTATAGACCTTATCGCCGCGTTTTTTTAAGCCGAAGACGCGGGTCTTACCGGCGCCGCCGCGTCCTCTTTTTCCCCGCACGCGGCGCGCGCCGAAGTAGGATTCATCGACTTCGATTTCGCCGCAGTCGAAGGGAGATTCGGCTTCGGCGAGTTGGTCGATGCGGGCGCGAACTTTGCCAAAAAGTTCGTTGATGGTTTTGCGCGTCACGCCGGAGAGTACGGCGACTTTGGTGGCTTCTAAATCGACGGCGAAAAGGCGTAGAATTTGGCGAAATTTCGGCGTAGAAATTTTTGTCCGAGCACAATAGGGGTTTCGCATTAGACAGTATCCTTATTTCGAGGTTGAGGATACTCTATTCTACTCTTGAACCATCAGTAAATACACCTGGGTTTGACACCTTGCCCAGCGGCGCCGAGGATAATACGTACATTAAAGCCAAAACCGACGGCGCGAGTTATGCCGTCGATGTTGACTCTGCGGGCGCGGTGGCGAACGGTCTTGTTCTCGAATCCGACACGACGAATAAAGTTACCCTCACCGTTAAGGCGGACGCCGACTTAACCTTGAAGGGCGCGGCGACGAGCGATGCCGACAGCACGATTGTTATTGATGCCGCGGGCTCCGGAACCACCGCCGGCGCACTTACCATTGATACCGGCGCGTCGCTCACCAACGGCGGCACTATCACCAACAACGGCACTATCACCAACGGCTGCGCGCTCACCAAAACGGCACGATCACCAACAACGGCACGCTCACCAACGCCGCTACGTTCGACAACTCCGGCGCTATCACCGGCGCGGTTACGAACAATGGCGTCACCGCCGTGTTTAACAACGCCGGCGGCATCACCGGCGACGTTACGAACACTCTCGGCACGTTCACCAACAGCGGCGCCGGCACTATCGGCGGCAGCGTTACCAACGACGCCGCGTTCATCAACACCGGCACCGCGCTCACAATCGGTAGTGGTCAAACTTTCACCAACAGCGCCACCGGCACGCTGACCAACACCGGCACGCTCAACGCGACCAGCGGCGTGTTCACTAACGAAGGAACCGTTGACAACAGCGGCACGATTACCACCACCGCCGCCGCCGAATTCGTCAACAATAAAACGCTGAATTTGGCAGAAGGTTCGTCAATCGGCAATTACACCAACAGCGCCACGGGCACGACGAACGTCAGCGGCGCGGTAGCGACTTTTGGTCTCGTCGCCAACGCCGGCACGCTGAACGTCAACGTGGATTTAACCGCCTCCGCGCTCGCCACCAACAAGGGCACGATTAACTTGGATGGCGGCGTGTTTAAATCAAGCGTGGCGCTTACCAACGCCACCGAAACGATTACGGATGCAAAAGACGGCGGCACGTTGAAGTTCAACGGCGGTAAGTTGGACGTTACCGCCGGCGTAACTCTTGGCGTTGGTAGCAACACCGTGATTGACCTCAACAAATACTCCAAAGACGAAAGTATGTTGGTCGGCACTGGAACTGTTACTGTGGGCAACGCGACTGGCGGCAATGCGAAAGTAACCTTGAACGGCGACAAAGACGGCGAGTATTTATTAGTCGGCGCTTCTACCGTTACTTTCGCCGGTGACGGCTATAGTTTAGGCAATTTCGAAAACGCGATTAAAGAAAACGACACTTTTGCCACTGGTTATAAATTTGATGCGGCAACCGGCAAGTTGGAGCGCGGCGTCATTGCGGACGGTATTCGCAATGCCGTGCGTAACGACAGTTTAGCGGGCGCGCTGATTGCGAGCCGCAATGCGTTGCCGGACGATGTGCGCGCCGCGTTGGCGAAAGTCGAAAGCGAAGATAGCGCCGCGTATCGCCACGCGACCACCGCGCTCGACGGCACGAACAGCGTTTCCGGCGTGGCGTTCACGGCGCAAAACGCGGTCAATCAGTCCTTCTCCGCTTTGATTGACCACTTTCACGAAAATGTGATGGCGAAAATCGCGAGCGGTCAGCACGGTAGTTTGTTGGGCAATCGCGCGTCGGCGGGCGGCAAACCGTTCGGTATGACCGGTTCGGGCGACGCGGGTCATCTCACCGGTTTCGTCAAAGCGTATGGCGGTTTCGGCGCGAACGGTTCGACGGGCTCGTTTAACGGTTACGATTTCGGCGGCGTCGGTGTGTTGACGGGCGTGGGCTATCGCTTCGCCAACGAACTTGAACTCGGCGCGTTGTTCGGCTATTCGTGGAACAAGGCGGAGAGTTACGGCAACTACGGCGAAAGCACGGACAACGTCATTCGGCTCGGCGTTTACGGCAACTACTCCTACGATAACTTCTTCTTCAATACCTCGCCGACGTTCGGCATTCACTTAATCAATAGCGAGCGGAATATCCACAACTTCGGCGGACAGAATTTCGGCACGGCGAAGAGCGACCGCACGGGTTACGATTTCTCGTGGTTGAACCGTTTGGGCTATGTGTTTGAGTTGCCGGCGGACTTCTATCTGACGCCGAGTTACGCTTTGGCGATGTCCTACTTCCAAGACCCGTCGCACAGCGAACACGGGGCGGGCGGCGCGAGCGCGCGCTTCGGGGACTACGACCAATGGTCGTTGTTGCAAACGCTCGAACTGCGGCTTGGCAAGTTGTTCCGCGTCAGCGATTGCTTCGCGCTGTTGCCGGAGGTCTGGGGCGGTTGGGAACACGACTACATCAACAACAATAACACGGTCGGTCAATCGTTGGGCGATTTCAACTACGTCGCGAATGTGAGAGGTTTAGCGCAAGACCGCGCGGTGCTGGGCGTCGGTTTGACGACCATCATCCAGAACAAATACGAGGTCTTTGGTCGCTACGACGAACGCCTCTGGGACGGCGGTCACGCCTCGCAGTTCACGGTGGGGCTGAGCGTGAAGTTCTAAGGAGCAGTTTTTAGTTGGTAGTTGGTAGTTGGTAGTTTTGGAGTTTTTATTGTCAAAGTCGCAAGCGCACGCGAAGCGAATTTTTGCCAATCAAACTCCACCAACTACCGACTACCAACTAAAAACTACCAACTCTGTTCTTCTGGGCGCCCCGCTCGAACCTCCTTCTATTGGTTAATGAAAATAGGTCCCTGCCATCAGGAAAGCCCACTTTCATCCCAAACGAGCGGGTCCGCCCGCCTAATAAAAAAAAAGACCGCCCACGAAAACGGGAGGTCTTTTTTAATTTTGCTCTAAGAAAAAGTTGAAAGTTAAAAGTTGAAAGTTGAGAAAAGAGCAATCGCCGATTAGCCGGTGCGGTTTTCTTAACTTTCAACTCTCAACTTTTAACTTTGATAAATTATAACGATTTTGCTTTTTCATTCGCGGCGGACCGCCCCGCCTCTTGGCTTGGCGCGCGGCGCGTTTTATACTGCTCCGACAAATTCCGGTTTATGGTGGAGAAAAGTTATGAGCAAGGGTTTAGACACGGCGTTTATGCGGAAAACATTGTTGGCGCTGTTGGCAATCCCGTCGCCGTCGGCGAATGAACGCGCGGTCGCCGATTACGTCGTCGCGGTCGCCGCCGAATTAGGTTACGCGCTCAAAGAGGACGGCGCCGGCAAAGGCACCGGCAACTGCGGCAATCTTTACGTCAAAGTTCCGGCGACCGACAAGACCTTTCCGTCGCTGTTGTTGAGCGCGCACCTCGACACCGTCGGCGACCTCCGCGCGCCGCAGATAATTCACGACCAAACCGCCGACCGCTATCACACCGACGGCTCGACGATTTTGGGCGGCGACGACAAATGCGGCGTCGCCATCTTATTGGCGCTGATGAAAAAAATCCACGCCGAAAAAATTCCGCACGGCGAATTGCTGTTCGTCTTTTCCGTGGCGGAAGAAACCGGTTTGAGCGGCGTCGAACATTTCGACCCCAAACTTTACGCCAAACTCGACGGCGGCATTATTTTAGACCACGGCGCGCTGAACGAAGTGATTGTCGCCGCGCCGACGAAAGTGCAAATCAATCTGACGGTGCGCGGCGTCGGCGGACACGCGGCGTTTCCCGAAAATCACATCAACGCGGCGCAAGTGGCGGCGCGCGCCGTGTCGCGCCTGCCGTCCGGTCGGCTTGACCCCGGTACGACGGCAAACCTCGGCATCCTTTGGTCCGGCACGGCGTCGAACATTATCCCCGACACCGGTTACGCCGAATACGAAATCCGCAGTCATAGCGAGCAGTTGTTGGATTTTCATTTGACGAACGCGCTGACGATTATCGAAGCGGCGGTGCGGGAGGCGCGGGTCATTCACCAGAGCGGCGAAAAAAATCCGCGTTTCAGCAAGGCGACGGTGGATGTCGATATTGAGACGCACTATTGCCGCTACGCGCTGACGGACGAGGCGTTGCCGGTGCGGCTGTTGAGCGGCGCGTTCAAGGGGCTTGATTTTGTGAAAAAGCCGACCAACGGCGGTAGCGACGCGAATGTGTATAACGCAAAAGGTCTGCCGACGGTGGTGATGGGTTGCGGCTACTACGAGCCGCACGGCGTCGGCGAATACATCGAGTTCGCCGAAACGGTCGCCGCCGGCGAAATTTTATTGAAAGCCGTTACCGCGCCGGCGTAAAGAGCAATTAAGAATTAACAATTAACAATTAACAATTAAGAATTAAGAATTAAGAATTAAGAATTAAGAATTAAGAATTAAGAATTAAGAATTAAGAATTAAGAATTAAGAATTAAGAACTCGTGTTACGCGGTCAATCAAATTCGTATGGGCGGCTCTTAATTGCCCCACGCTTTAGCGTGGGGGTGCGGGTGGAAAAAAAAGAGCGGCTTTAGCCGAATAACGAAGAGGCAAAAATGCCGTTGGTCAAAGTTTATTTACATTTTGTTTGGAGCACCAAAGGTCGGTATCCCTATTTGAATACTCCCGACTTGCGAATGCGGATGTGGCAACATATCAAAGAACACGCCGGAGAAAATCAAATTTTTATCGACCGCATCAACGGTTACGCGGAACACTGTCATTGTTTAATTTCGTTAGGCATTAGTCAGACCATCCAAAAAACTGTGCAAATACTGAAAGGCGAATCTTCCTGCTGGGCAAATCGCCAAAAATTATGTGAAGAAAATTTTGCGTGGCAGGACGGTTATTTTGCGTCTTCGGTTTCGG
Source organism: Planctomycetales bacterium (assembly GCA_025997475.1). Taxonomy (GTDB): domain Bacteria; phylum Planctomycetota; class SZUA-567; order SZUA-567; family SZUA-567; genus MS499-59. The sequence goes on along the minus strand of BNUQ01000010.1, from coordinate 25,623 downwards.
CATCGATGTTGGAGCGCGTGCGAATTTACATTGAGAATCAAGAAAGTCATCATACTCACAAAAGTTTTCAACAAGAATATGACGAATTTTTAGCGCGATATGGTTTTGAAGCGATTGCCGGTAAAGTTTCGGCTAAAGCCGGTGGTTTTAATCCACCTTTGACCCCACGCTAAAGCGTGGGGCTATTAAGAGCGCCGCGTAACATCAATTAACAATTATTTAGCGGAGTTATTTTTGAAATGCGCGGAGCGCATCCTTTCCGCAATTGTCAATTGTTAATTGTTAATTGCTCTTACGCCGCCGCCGCTCGCGCATTAGCAAGACAAGACGCCAAAGCCGCGCGGATTGCCGCCGCGTCCAAACCGGTGCCGTCCGCCCGTATGGTTTTGGAACCGTCGCGCTCGCTCTATGCGAACCTTGAAAAAACGGTAAATCTCTCAGTCCTCGATGCCGGTTATGCGGGTAAGGTCTTACGCCGTTCGTAACTTTAATTCGTAACTTATGTTACGCGGTCAGCCCCAAATTTGCGCGGTTGGCGGTTAATAGCCCCACGCTTTAGCGTGGGGTAAGCGATTGAAAAAATAAATGGGCTTTAGCCCAAATCTTTTATTCGGCTAAAGCCGGTGATTTTTTAATCCATTCTTGACCCCACGCTAAAGCGTGGGGCTATTAAGAGCGCCGCGTAACAAATTGTCAATTGTTAATTGTTAATTGCTCTTACGCCGCCGCCGCGTCGCCGAGCAAGAGATTTAGCAGGGCGATTAGCCGTTCGCGCAGGACGCTTCGCGGCACGATTTGGTCAACTTGTCCGTGCGCCAGCAAAAATTCCGACCGCTGAAAACCGGCGGGCAGTTCCGCGTTAATCGTCGTTTTGATGACGCGCGGTCCGGTGAAGCCGACTAACGCCCCCGGCTCGGCGAGAATGATGTCGCCCAACGCCGCCCAACTTGCCCACACGCCGCCCATCGTGCATTCCGTAACCACGCTGACAAACGGCAAGCCCGCCTCGCGCAACCGCGCCAGCGCCGCCGCCGTTTTCGCCATCTGCATCAACGAATACATCCCCTCGTGCATTCGCGCCCCGCCGCCGGAACTGGAAACGGTAATCAGCGGCAACCGCTCGGCGAGCGCGAATTCCGCCAGACGCGCGAATTTCTCCCCGACGACCGAATCCATCGACCCCGCGAGAAAAAACGGGTCGGTCGCCAAAATCGCCACGCGCCGCCCTTCGAGCCGCCCCTCGCCGGCGATGATGGCGGAGAGTTGTCCGGTCTTCTTCATTTCGTCAAATAATTTTTCCTGATAGGTCTTGCCGCCGCAGTCGAAATTCAGGATGTCCTTGCTTGCCAAATCGGCGTCGTGTTCGACGAAGGAATCTTTGTCGAGCGTGATTTGCAGGCGCGTGCGCGCGCTAATCTGGCTGTGAAAGCCGCACAGTTGGCAGACGCCGAGATTTTCTTCCAAGACCTTGACGAGAATGATTTCGCCGCAGCCCTTGCATTTCACCGCCGGCGGATTTTCAATCGGGTCGTGCCGCCGATGAAATTTCTTTAATAACTCCAAGCCGAAAATCGCCATGGTTTTGCCTCCCGCCGATTCAAATTGAATGCGCGAATTAAAACCATCGCCGCGCGGAAAGGAATAGCGGCGCGTCCACTCTCACCGAAAGTTTGCGGCGGCGGCGAGTTTTTCGCGCGCCGGATTTTTTATCAAATTCCGCAAGGCGGGGCGGAAAAACTTTTTTGCGCGTTAAAAATCGCGGTTATGCTTCCCGCACTAAAATTCGCCAAATTGGCGGCGCTTAACTTGTCCGCCGCTTACGCAGGAGAAATACGATGTCAACCGTAGCCGATTCGATGCCGTCGCCGGCGCCGCAGTTACCGTTTCCCATTATCGAAGATGAAACCGGCTTGCCGCCGCCGGCCGGCGATATTTTTTATCATCCGGCGAATATCGCTTGGCTCACGGAGTCGATGCGGCAAAGCGAAAGAGGCGAATTTGTGGTTAAAACAATGGAAGAATTGGAGGAGATGATGCGTGGGTAAAATCCAATTTACGTCCGACGGTTGGCGCGATTACATTTTTTGGCAAACTGCAAACCGCAAAACGGGAAATAAAATCAACGCGCTGATAAAAGACCTTGAACGCGGCGGTAACTCCGGCATCGGCAAACCGGAAGCGTTAGGCGGCAATCTTGCGGGTTATCACAGCCGCCGCATTGACGATAAAAATCGTTTCGTCTATCGGTTGTTGGCTAACGGCGATTTTGAAGTGCGGTCGTGCGTCGGGCACTACGACGACAAATAATCGCGGCGCGGCGTGGGCAAATTTTGGTTTTTTTTCGGTCATTTTCATTTTTAGCAGAAGGAGAGTCGCACTTCTCGCCTAAAAAATTCGCCAAATTGGCGGCGCTTAACTTGTCCGCCGCTTACGCAGGAGAAATACGATGTCAACCGTAGCCGATTCGATGCCGTCGCCGGCGCCGCAGTTACCGTTTCCTATTATCGAAGATGAAACCGGCTTGCCGCCGCCGGCCGGCGACATTTTTTATCATCCGGCGAATATCGCTTGGCTCACGGAGGCGATGAAAGAGAGCGAGCGCGGGGAGTTTGTCGTCAAAACAATGGAAGAATTGGAGGCGATGGCGCGTGGGTAAAATTCAGTTTGCGACCAGAGGTTGGCGCGACTATCTTTTTTGGCAGACCGCCGACCGCAAAACGTTGAATAAAATCAACGCGCTGATAAAAGACCTTGAACGCGGCGGTAACTCCGGCATCGGCAAACCGGAAGCATTAGGCGGCAATCTTGCGGGTTATCACAGCCGCCGCATTGACGACAAAAATCGTTTCGTCTATCGGTTATTGGCTAACGGCGATTTTGAAGTGCGGTCGTGCGTCGGGCACTACGACGACAAATAATCGCGGCGCGGCGTGGGCAAATTTTGGTTTTTTTCGGTCATTTTCATTTTTAGCAGAAGGAGAAAAAAGTATGAGTGCAACCGCAGAAGCACAAGGCAGTTTCTGGGGCAGTGTATTCGGCGTCCTGCAACGCATCGGACGCTCGTTTATGTTGCCGGTCGCGTTGTTGCCGGTCGCCGGTCTATTGCTCGGTCTCGGCGGCTCGTTCACCAATGGCGACTTTATTAGCGCCTATCATTTGGAAAGAATTCTCGGCGACGGCACGGCGCTCCACGCCGTCTTGACGGTGATGACCAACGCCGGCGCGGTAATTTTCGACAACTTGCCGTTGCTCTTCGCGATGGGCATCGCGCTCGGTATGGCGAAAAAAGAAAAAGAAGTCGCCACCCTCGCCGCCACCGTCGGCTACCTCGTGATGCACGCTTCGACCGCCGCGATGGTTTCGATTGAGAAAATGTCCGTCACCGCCGCCGCCGTCGCCAACGGCAACGTCGGCGCGTATGTCGGCGACGACGACAACTTCAACGTCGTGCTGTTCGACGCCGCCGGTAAAGTTCTCCGCGAAATTTTCCACGCCGGTCAGGTGGGCGACGTTTGCGGTATGACCACTTTGCAATCCGGCGTCTTCGGCGGCATCGTTGTCGGCTTGGGCGTCGCGTGGTTGCACAACCGTTATTTCCGCGCCGAACTGCCGCGCGCGTTGTCGTTCTTCGGCGGCTCGCGTTTCGTGCCGATTATCACGACTATCGTTTATGTCGCCGTCGGCATCGCGATGTTCTATGTGTGGCCCATTCTGCAAAACGGTCTCGCCGCGGCGGGCAACGGGATGCACGGTTTGGGCGACTTCGGCACGCTGATTTTCGGCATCGTCAAACGCGCGCTCATTCCCTTCGGTTTGCACCACGTCTGGTACACGCCGTTCTGGTACACGGAACTCGGCGGCGTCTATGGACCGGTGGCAGACCCAGCGAACCACGTGCTGCAAGCGGACGGCTTGATATCGGATATCGCCGGCGGACAACGCGCGTTCTTCGCCCAGTTGGCGCACATGGGCGCGTCGGACTTCAAGCATTTCAGTCCCGACGCCACGCAATACTTCTCCGGTGAGTTTATCTTTATGATGTTCGGTTTCCCCGGCGCGGCGCTGGCGATGTATCACTGCGCCAAACCGCAAAACAAAGTTCTCGCCGGCGGCTTGTTGCTCTCGGCGGCGTTGACCTCGTTCTTCACCGGCATCACCGAACCGTTTGAATTTTCGTTCTTGTTCGTCGCGCCGTTCTTGTTCATCGTGCACGTCGTTCTCGGCGGTTTGGCGTATATGTTGGCGCACATTTTCGGGGTCGCGGTCGGTCTGACGTTCTCCGGCGGCTTTATCGACTTGTTGCTGTTCGGCATCTTGCCGGGCAACGATAAAACGTCGTGGATTTGGATTCCGATTCTCGGCGTGATTTACTTCTTCGTGTATTACGCGGTCTTCCGTTACTTCATCAATAAATTCAACTTCAAAACGCCCGGTCGCGAGGACGGGGACGGCGAAGTGAAATTGTTCAGCAAAGCCGATTATCAGGCGGCGAAAGGCGGCGCGGCAGGCGCGGCGAGCGCGAGCGCGGGCGACCCGCTCAGCGCGGCGATTACCGCCGGTTTGGGCGGCAAAGCGAATATCCGCGACGTCGATTGCTGTGCGACGCGGTTGCGGGTAACGGTCAACGACGGCGGCAAAGTCGCCGACAAGGACACGCTCCGCAAAACCACCGGCGCCTCCGGCGTGATTACCTCGGGCAACGCCGTGCAGATTATCTTCGGACCGCGGGTAACGATTGTGAAGTCGAATTTAGAGGAATACCTCGAAAGTCCGGCGGCGGATAATCCGGTAACGGCGACGCTCGCCGCCGTTGAAACGCAGGCGGCGGAGAAGAAAAATCTGACGAGCGCGATTGCGATAACCTCGCCGCTCGAAGGCGAATTGATTCCGCTAAGCGAAGTGCCGGACGAGGGTTTTGCCGGCGAGAATATGGGCAAAGGCGCGGCGATTGTGCCGTCCAAAGGCGTGATTAAAGCGCCGTTCGACGGGACGGTGGCGATGGTCTTTGACACTTTGCACGCGATTAACTTGGTGTCCGACGACGGCGTGGAAGTGCTGATTCACGTCGGTATCGACACGGTGAAACTGCGCGGCAAGGGCTTCTCGCCGAAAGTCAAAGACGACGACAAAATCACCAAAGGGCAAGTGCTGATGGAGTTTGACATTCCGACGATTACCAACGCGGGCTACTCGCTCGCCACGCCGGTCGTCATCACCAACAGCGACGCCTACGGCTCGATTACCGCGTCGCCGAAGGGCAAGGTTACGTTCGGGGATAAGATTCTGGACATCAAATAAAGTTGAAAGTTAAAAGTTGAAAGTTGGGATAGACAGCGGTCATCTCAACTTTCAACTCTCAACTTTTAACTTTGAACTTTCAACTTTTTTTTAGAAGGGAGAACCGCAATGCAATCCATTTCTTACGTCATCAAAGACCCGATTGGGATTCACGCGCGACCGGCGGGGTCGCTCATCAAGGAATTGGGCGCGTTCAGCAGTAAAGTTACGATTAAGCGCGGCGCCGACAGTTGCGACGGCAAGAAATTGCTGGCGCTGATGAAACTGAAAGTCAAACAAGGCGAAACCGTCGTCGTCGAAGCCGACGGCGCCGACGAAGAAGCGACGGTCAAGGCGGCGGAAGCGTTTTTGACCAAAAACCTTTAAGGACAAAGTTGAAAGTTGAGAGTTAAAAGTTAAAAATTGAGAAAAGAGCAATCCGCCGATTAACCGGCGCGGTTTTCTTAACTTTCAACTCTCAACTTTTAACTTTCGACCTTCAACTCTCAACTCTAACCACAGGGAGACGATGAAAATGATAACCCTCAAAGGCAAAGGCGTCAGCGTCGGGATTGCCACCGGAAAATTGCTGTTTATCGACCGGTCGAAATTCGTGCCGGAACGCAAAGCCATCACCGATGTCGCCGGCGAATTGCAACGCTTTGCCCACGCCAGCAAGACCGCCCAAGACCAATTGAGCAAACTCGCCGAAGAAATGAAAGAAAAACTCGGCGAAGAACACGCGGCGCTGTTTGAAGTCCACAGTATGATGCTTGCGGACACCGACTTTACCGACCCCATCCGTAAAATTATCAGCGAGGAAGTCGTCTGCGCGGAATACGCGACGTTGCGGGCAAGCACGGTTTTGGCGCAGGAATTTGCCGACTTGGAAGACGAATATATGAGCGCGCGGGCGGCGGACGTGCGCGACGTGGCGAAACGGGTGATTGCGGTGTTGTCCGGCGCGCCGGTGGACCCGACGAGCGGTCCCGAACAGGTGATTTTGGCGACCGACGATTTCACGCCGAGCGAAACGGCGCAGTTTGACCGGAGCAAGGTCTTGGCGCTCGTGTCGCAAGCCGGCGCCGCCAATTCGCACACGGCGATTTTCGCGCGGACGATGAACATTCCGGCGATTATCGGCTTGGGCGCGTCGCTGTCGGCGGGCTTGTCCGGCTTGCCGGTCGCGGTGGACGGCGAAGGCGGCGAATTGTATGTCGAGCCGGACGCCGACGTCGTTGCCCGTCTGCAAGAAAAAGCCGCGAAAATCAAAGGCGAGCGGGCGCAACTCGAACAATATCGCGGCAAGCCGACGGTGACGAAAAGCGGCAAGAAAATCAAACTCTACGCGAACATCGGCTCGGCGAAGGACGCGGACTCGGCGGTCAACAACGACGCGGAAGGCGTCGGGTTGTTCCGCAGTGAATTTTTGTATTTGGGACGCGACGACTATCCCGACGAAATGGTGCAGTTTGAGAGTTACAAAACGGTCGCCGAACGGCTGAACGGGAAATTGGTCGTCATCCGCACGCTCGACATCGGCGCGGACAAACAGGCGGACTATTTCAAATTGCCGCACGAAGAAAATCCGGCGTTGGGGATGCGCGCCATTCGGATTTGTTTGACGCGCAAAGACCTGTTCAAGACGCAGTTGCGCGCGTTGTATCGGGCGTCGGCGTTCGGCAACGTGGCGATTATGTTCCCGATGATTTCGAGCGTGAAAGAGTTGTTGCAGGCGAAAACGATTACGGCGGAAGTCCGCGCCGAACTGACGGAAAAGAACATCAAATTCAATCCCGACACGCCGATTGGGATTATGGTCGAAACGCCGGCGTCGGCGATTATCAGCGACCAGTTGGCGCGCGAGGCGGATTTCTTCAGCATCGGCACCAACGATTTGACGCAATACACGTTGGCGGTGGACCGGCAAAACGAGTCGATTAGCGAATTCGTCGATACGCATCACGAGGCGATTTTGCGGCTGATTCAAATGACGGTCGATAACGCGCACAAGGCGGGCATTTGGGCGGGCATTTGCGGCTCGCTCGGCGCCGACCCGACGTTGACGCAACGCTTCGTCGATATGGGCATCGACGAATTGTCGGTCGAGCCGTCGGCAATTCTCCGCCTCCGTAGCCGCATCAACGAGATGGCGTAATCGGCGCGGGCGCGAATTTTTCGGCGGAATTTCCATTAAAGCCAAAACGCCGGACGTTGCCGACGGGCAAGGTCCGGCGTCATAATCGTTTTATTTAGGACGGCACCAAATATGTCTTCGCTCGAAAAAATTCATTTCTCCAAATTATTTTACGCGATTTGTCTGTTGGCGAATCTCGTGGCTTTCGGCGGGTTGTTGGTCGTTTTTTTCAACCACAATCGCACGCTCGAAAATTCTTACCGGTCAACGTTGGAGCAAACGACCGCCATCGCCGAAAAAATCCTCCGCCGCGCCGCCGCGCCGGACCAACTCGAAGACCTGTTGCGCCACGAACCCGCCCAATACTGGGAACTGCAACAACAATTCCGCGATTTGCAGGAAGCCACCGGCGTTTCGTATTTGTATGTGGCGGATAAACACGACGGCGATTGGCGGTTTCTACTGTCGTCGCTGTATGGGCGCGGCACCAACGTCGCCACGATTCTCGCGCCGCATCCCGAATACAACGAAGATGTCGAACTGAACCGCGCGTGGGATGAGCGGGCAATTATTTTTCATAATTTCACCGACCGCTGGGGCGACCTCGTCATCGTCTCGCGTCCGTTTGTCGTCAACGGCAAAACCGTCGGCGTGATTGGCGCGGATTTCGACCGGCGGACGGTGTCGGCGTTGCATGCGCGCGTGCGCAACGAACTGCTGATTACGTTGTGCGCGACCGCCGTCCTGTCGCTGTTGCTGTGGTATAAAGTTTATTCGATGATGCGCAATTTGGGCAACGCCGTGGCGGAGCGGACGCAGTCGTTGCGGGAACAAACGGAATTAGCCCACGCGGCGTATTTCGCCAAAACCAATTTTCTCGCCACGCTCAGCCACGAATTGCGCACGCCGTTGCACGCGATTAACGGAATGGCGTCCATCGCCCGCACCGCGGTGGACAATCCGCCGAAAATTATCCAGTGTTTGGACAATATCAACGTCGCGAGCGAATGTTTGACCAAATTGTTCACCAACCTATTAACCGCCGTGCAACTCGAAACCGGCAAGTGTTTCGTCGCCGAGCAGGAATTTAATTTCCGGCAAATGCTCGACCGACTAATCGCGCAATTCACCAAGATATCCCACTATAAAAAACAAAGTTTCAAGTTTGAGGTCGCGCCGACCGTGCCGACGTATGTGCTGGGCGATGAAATGCAACTCTCGCGGTGCGTGCAGACGCTGTTGGACAACGCGGTGAAATTCACCCCCGAACACGGGACCATCGCGCTCACCGTCGAGGCGATGCCCGTCAGGAAAGACTGCGTCCGCGTCATCGTCGCGGACACCGGTATCGGCATCGCGCCCGAACGGCAACGCCGCGTCTTCCTACTGTTTGAACAAGGCGACAACGGTTTGACCAGAAAATACGAGGGGACGGGTTTGGGGCTGACGATTGTCAAGGGCTTGTTGGATTTGATGGGCGGGACCATTCAGGTGAACTCCAAAATCGGCGTCGGCACGACTTTTACGATGGAACTGCCGCTGACGCCCATCGAGTCGCTAATGCCTCTGCCGCCGGAGCAAAACGATATTTTCCACGGGAAGCGGGTTTTGTTGGCGGAAGACAACGAAATCAATCGGCAGGAGATGCTGACGATTTTGACGCCGACCGGCATGGAGGTCGATTGCGCGGAAAGCGGCGACCTCGCGGTGGAAATGTTCACCGACCGTCCCGACGCTTACGATTTGATTTTAATGGACAACTATATGCCGGAAATGGACGGCATCGAAGCCGCGCGGCGGATACGGCAGACGCCGCACCCGCGCGCGAAAACGATTCCGATTATCGCGGTTTCGGGCGACCGCTCGCCGGAGTCCATCGCCCAATACTTCCACGCCGGTATGAACGACCACCTCGACAAACCGGTCGATGACGCCGTGCTGATTGCCAAAATTGTCCATTACTTGTATGGCGGGGGAATGCAATTAAGAATTAAGAATTGATGTTACGCGCCGGTCTCTATTCAATTGCCACGCGCTTTAGCGCGTGGTCAGCGTTAGAAAATGATCGGCTTTAGCCGAATGGTTTATTTGGGCTAAAGCCCTTTATTTTTTAACCGCCTACCACGCCCTAAAGGGCGTGGCAATTGAATAGAGCGGATTTTTTAGATGTTTTCTTCGCCACGAAGGCGAATCCGTCGCGACAAGTAATGACGATTTTTACCTCGCACGCCTTCTCCACAATTGTTAATTGTTAATTGTTAATTGCCTTTCTACTGCGGTTCATAAATCGACGCTAAAATTTCCGTTTCAATTCCCGCTTCGGCGAAAACGCTGTGCGGCACGACGCTGTCCAAATAAATGCTGTCGCCTTTTTGCAAGTGATACGTCTCGTTGCCGTAAATTATTTGCAAGCCGCCGCTTAAAACGTAAATAAATTCCTCGCCCTCGTGCGACGACAACTGATTTTTCGCGCCGACGGGCAACGGATGCACCTTAATCAAAAACGGCTCGATATGCCGGTCGGCTTTGTTTTGCGCCAACGCGAAAAAATCCAATTGCGACTTGTCCGCCGAACTCTGCTCGCCGGAAAAATGAATAACCCGCTCGCGCTCGGCGGCGCGATGCACGACCGGTCCGGTGCTTTCCATATCGTCCAACAACGTCCCCAGTCGCACGCCCAACGCCCGCGTGATTTTCAACAACGGCGTCAGCGACGGCACCAATTCGCCGGCTTCCAATTTTTCGATTAGCGCGGTCGGGCATTTGCTTTTTTCCGCGACTTCGGCGACCGGCATATTTTGACTTTCGCGAATCGTTTTCATTTTTTCGCCGATGACGTTCACTGCGTTGCTCATCTTTTTTCTCCTGTAAGGTTTTGCCATAATTGGCAAATTCTGAAATTGAACTCGCGCGGAGTTTTATTTTGCAAAAATTCGCTTCGCGCAAATTCAACTTTCAACTTTCAACTTTCAACTCTAAACTCTAAACTCTCAATAAAAATGCCCCCGAAAACCGTCGGGGGCAGGCAATAAATCTCGGTTCGCTTACCGTTTCGAGAATTGGAAACTGCGCCTCGCGCCGGGCTTGCCCGGTTTTTTGCGTTCGACCATCCGGCTGTCCCGCGACAGGAAGCCGTGTTCGCGCAATCGCGCCGCCTTGTCCGGCTCGGCTTTTAGCAACGCGCGCCCCAAACCCATCATCAACGCGCCGGCTTGTCCGGTCAAACCGCCGCCGCGAATGTTGGCGACCACGTCGTATTGACTTTCCACGCCGATATATTTCAGCGGTCCGGCAATCGCGACCTGCTGGCGCAACGAGGGAAAATAATCTTTGGCGTTGCGACCGTTGATTTCGATTTTGCCGGAGCCCTTACGAATCCGCACCCGCGCCACCGAGCATTTGCGCCGCCCCACGCCCCAAATGTAACTGATTTTCGCTTCTGTAGCCACGTTTAATTCCTCCCCGCCGGAATGATAAGTTCTTTCGGTTGTTGCGCGGTGTGCGGATGTTCCGCGCTCGCGTAAATTTTTAGTTTCTTCAACATCTTCCGCCCCATTTTGGTTTTCGGCAACATCCGGCGCACCGCGTTGCGGATGATGCGGTCGGGATGTTCGGCGAGCATTCGCTTCATCGGGACTTCTTTCAGTCCGCCGAGATAACCGGTGTGATAGCGGAAAACTTTGTCCCGCATTTTATTGCCGGTCAGCACCGCGCCGCCGCAGTTGGTAACGACGATAAAATCGCCGCAGTCAACATACGGAGTGTAAATCGGTTTGTGTTTGCCCATCAAGCGGCGGGCGAGTTCGGCGGCAAGCCGCCCCACGACCATATTGGTCGCGTCCACCTGCCACCATTCGGCGCTTTCTTCCGCCTGTTTCGCGGTCGCCAAAGTCGTTTGCCGTTCCATTTTTTTGCTTACCTTCGTTTGACAAATAAAAACGCGACCGAAGCAAAGTCGCAAGAGTTCGGAAATTTACGGTCAATCAAACGCGAGTCAAGAGGACGGCGCGATTTTTATGAAGATAGTGTCGTGGACAATTAACCGCAATTAAGAATTGTGGAGTTTGATTTTCAAAATCGCGAAGCGCAATTTTAAGTTCAATCCGCTATTCTTAATTTTTAATTCTTAATTGCGGTTTCTACCGCCGCCGCACAATGTCGTAGAAGCAAATCAACAACAAATCCGGTTGCATCGGCACGAAAGTCGTTTCGTAAATCCGTTCGTGAAAACTGAGGTCGAAGCGCCGCAACGAGCCGCTTTTAATCACCGCCGGAAACATTTTGCCGAAGTCGAAATTGCCTTCCAGCACGCCGCGGTCGAGAATCGTCAGCGCGTTGTCGCCGGGCATAAAACCGAGGTCTTTGCCGTGCGCGTTGGCGTCGATAATTTCGCCGTCTTCCATTATCAGCACCGAGGCGAACGGCACGGAACTCAATAAAATTTCGTTGATATACTGCCGTTGCCGCGAATTTTCCTCGTCCTGTTTTTGCGCCGTGATGTCGCGCACCACGCCGTTGTAATAGTCGATTTCGCCGTGCTCGTCGCGATGCGGCACGATGATGCTCGACACCCAGCGAATTTTCCCGTTTTTGCAACGCAGACGGTGCTCAAACGGCAACAAGTCCTCGTCTTTCAGGTCGCCGGACATTATTTTGTTCGACCGTTCCACCACCGCGTCGCGGTCGCGCTCGTGCACCATCGTTATCCATAAATACGGGTCGCGCTTAAAATCCTCCGCGTCGTAGCCGGTTATTTTGTGGACGCCTTCGCCGTGCGTCGTCTCCACGGTTTTGCCGTGGTCGAGGCGCACCGTGTAAATGTAGTCGGTTACCCGTTCGGAAATCAACTGATACTGCGCGTGGCTTTGGTATAAAATTTCGAGCGGACGGCGGCGGTCGTCGATGTCGAGGATTAAACCGGTGAGGTGCGTCGCTTGACCGGCGGCGTTGTAGCGGTATTCGCCGGTCAGCCAGACCCAGCGATATTCGCCGGTGGCGTGATTGAGCAGGCGGCAGTCGAGTTCATACATCGTGCGACCGGCGCGCGCGTCGCGGAGCACATCGACCAGACGGGTGGCGTCGCGCGGGTAGAGCGAAAACATCAGCACTTCGCGCAACGACATTTTTTCCAATTCGTCGCCGACGGGAAAATAGTCGGCGGCGGCGGGATTGAGATAGACGCTATGTTCGGCGGGGGTGTCGGCGGGCGCGTCTTCGATGTCCGACGAAACGAACGCCAGCCACAACAAATTGCCTAATAACCGGCGAAACGGCTCGCCGTCGAATTGCGAGTGAACAATCATAATGAGGTGCGGGGCTCCGGTTGGATTGGCGGCGAATTGTAAAAACCGACCGGCAAAAAAATAGAGCGTGGCGCGGGAAAAGAGGTCGGGAAGTAGAGAAAAGTTAAAAGTTAAAAGTTAAAAGTTGAAAGTTGAAAGTTGAAAGAATGAGCGCGGCAATAAAAAAACGCCGGTTAAATTCTCTATTCAATTGCCACGCCTTTTAAGGCGTGGTGGGCGGTCAAAAAAAGAAAGGGCTTTAGCCCAAAGAAAACCATTCGGCTAAAGCCGGTCATTTTTTATCGCCGACCACGCGCTAAAGCGCGTGGCAATTGAATAGAGCAACCGCTTCGCGCCCTTCCAACTTCCAACTTCCAACTTCCAATTTCCAATTTCCAATTTCCAATTTCCAACTTCCAACTTCCAACTTCCAACTTTCAACTCTGAACTCTCAACTCTCAACTCTGCTCTTCAAATCAGCCACTCTGTCCCCGCCGCTTCTTGCGGTTTGACTTCTTCGACGGCGGCTTGGACTTGCACTTCGACCGGCTTGACGACGAGCGCTTTGACCGGTCGCGCCGGACAAACAAATTCGCATCCGCCGCAACCGATGCACAAGTCCGCTTTTAACTGCGGCAACGCCGCCGGCATTCCGTCGCCCTCGACCATTTCAAGCGCGTGGACGGAGCAAACTTCGGCGCACGCGCCGCACGCCGTTTCGTCCGTGAACGCGATGCAAAAGTCCAACGTCAATTGCGCCAGACCAATCCGCCGCCGCTGTTTTTCGGCTAACGGCAACAAGGCAATCGCGCCGGTCGGACAGACCTCGCCGCACTTCCGGCAATTAAATTCGCACATTCCGCCGTCGAATTGCAGATGCACCGTTTCGTGCGTCAAACCGGCGGGACGCAACACGCCGCTCGGACAGTGCGTCAAACACAATTGACAATTCGTGCATTTGTCGGCGAAGCGTGGCAAAGACCCGGCGCCGGGCGGGATAATCGGCGCGGGCGTCGCGGCGCGGTTGCCGAATTTTTGCCCGAATTTTTGCCGCCGTTCGTAGATTGCCCACGCATAACGGCGATGCAAAAAATAGCCCGCGCCGCCAATCGCCGCCACGACCGCCGCGACCGCCAATTCGCGCCGCGAAATTTTTTTGCCGCCGGGCGCGCCGGTCGGCGCGGGCAAATTGGCTTCACTATTTGCCGCCTCGCCGGAGCGTAACTTTTGCCATTCGACGGCGCGAAATTTGCAGGCGGCGGCGCAATTCCCGCAACGCAAACAACGACCGTTGTCGAGCGTTGGGGCGGCAAGCTCGATGCAACCCGCCGGACATTTTTTCACGCATTGTCCGCAACTTTTGCAAGATTCTTTTTTGATGCGCAAACCAAAAACGGCGCGTTCCGCGAACAGCGACAGCAAGGCGCCGAGCGGACACAGCGTCGTGCAAAAAATTCGCCGTTGCCAGAGGACGAGTAATAATATCCCGACGAACACCGCGATGCCGGGCGCGAGCAACGCGGCGGTCAGCGGTAATTCGGGCGACGGCGCGTAGGGATAAAAATAATTATGCAGAGCGACGAGCGGCGGATTAAACAGCGCGGCGGCAATGGCGCCGAACAGCGAATACGGTCCTAAAACGCGAAGCGGCAACGCGAAACCGGCAATCAGCGCGATTGCCACGAACGCCAGAATTGTCAGCCGCAAACCGCGATGATTTTTCGGCGTTCGACCGCGCCGGAATTGGGTCAGCCAACCCAAAATATCTTGCAACACGCCGAGCGGGCAGACCGCGGCGCAGTAGAGCCGCCCGCATAAAAACGTAATCAGCAAAAGCGCCAGCAACGTGCCGACGGCAATGATGCCGAAAGACGACGCGAAACCGGCGCTCACGACCGGCGCGGCGTCGCCGACGAAATAGGACAACATTTTCGCCGCCGGAAAAACGCCGCTAAACGCCGCCACAAAAACGGCGAAGAAAACCGCCGCCGCCAATAAACGAATTTTACGCATCAGTTTTTCTCCCGAAATTTTAGGGGAACGAATTTTAAGAGGATTAAGTATTTTAAGAGTTTAAGCAACGGAAATGCGCCGTTTGAACTTTGAACTTTCAACTTTCAACTTTCAACCTTTCCCTCGCTCAGCAAATCCAACAGTCCCACCGCCATTGCCGCTTCGACGACCGGCACGACGCGCGGGACGATGCACGGGTCGTGCCGCCCTTTGACGACTAATTTCGCCGCGGCGCGGCGGCTTAAACTAATCGTGTTTTGTTCCCGCGCGATGGACGGCGTCGGCTTGAACGCCGCGCGGACGATGAGCGGCATCCCGCTGGCGATGCCGCCCAACACGCCGCCGTGATGGTTGGTGCGCGTTCGCGCCGCCCCGTTTTCGGCGTAATAAAATTCGTCGTTGTGTCGCGACCCGCGCATTTGGGTCGCGGCGAAACCCGCGCCGAACTCCACGCCGCGCACCGCCGGAATCGCCCATAAAATTTGCGCCAACACATTTTCCACGCCGCGAAACGGCGGCTCGCCCACGCCCGCCGGCACGCCGAACGCCGCGCCTTCGACAACGCCGCCGACGGAGTCGCCCGCGGCTTTCGCCGCCGCGATTTCATTTTGCATTTTTACGCCGGCGGCGTCGTCGAGCGCGGGAAAATTTTTCGCCGCGACGCCGAACAATAATTCGCGATTGTCGCCGAGCGGCGAGAGCGGCGCGTCGGCAACGTCGGCGATGGAAAAAATATGCGCGGCAATTTTAACGCCTCGCGCCGCTAAAATTTGCATCGCCACCGCGCCGGCGAAAACGAGCGGCGCGGTGAGGCGTCCCGAAAATTGTCCGCCGCCGCGAATGTCGTTGGCGCCGTGAAATTTTATCGCCGCCGTGAAATCGGCGTGCGCCGGACGGGGCAAGTCGCGCAGGTCGGCGTAGTCGCCGGAGCGTTGGTCGCGATTGGCGATAAGCGCGGTCAGCGGCGCGCCGCAAGTTTTTCCGTCCGCCAAGCCGCTGACGATTTGCGGCGCGTCGTCTTCCTGCCGCGCCGTCGCCCACGCCCCGCGCCCCGGCGCGCGGCGGCGCATAAATTGCGCGACGGCGTCCAAGTCGAGCGCGACGCCGGCGGGCAAACCGTCCAACACCGCGCCCATCGCCTCGCTGTGCGACTGACCGAAAATCGTTACGCGAAAATTTTGTCCGTAAGAATTTGCCATAAAATTTTCCTGGTAAAGCGAGCCGAGGGCAGTGAGCAGAGTTTAGAGTTGAGAGATTAGAGTTTAGAGTGTGGAGTTTTATTTTTAAAAAGCGCGAAGCGCAACCACTGCTCAACTCTAAACGCTCAACTCTAAACTCTACAACCGCCGCAACTTGCGCGTGCCCGCTCTTTTCTATAATCCGTCCGTTCGGTTGGTTTCACCACGGTATCTTATAAGGAGCGACTATGGAAATGACAAAAATTTCCGCCGCGGAAAACGCGACGATTTTAGCGTTGGACGGCAAACTGGATATGAGCGGCGTGAACCAAATCGACACGAGTTTCAAGGAAGAGGCCGCGTTGAGCAATAACGTGATTGTGCGGATGCAGAAGGTGTCGTTTCTCGCCAGCATGGCGATGCGAATGTTAATGGTCGCCGCCAAAACGTTGGAAAAAAAGAACGGCAAATTGATTCTCGTCGGCGCCGGCGAAGAAGTCGAAAGCGCTTTGCGAATGGCGGGATTAGACCTGCGAATTCCGCTCGTCGCCGACGACGAAGCGGCGTTGGAGCAATTAACAATTAACAATTAACAATTGAGGAATAATTATCAAAATCGCGCGAAGCGAATTTGAAAATCAAACTCCACAATTTTTAATTTTTAATTGTTAATTTTTAATTGCTCTTCGCTCTATCGGGAAAAAACTATGTCTGCCGAATTTTTTCGCGCCGTCGATAACAACTTTGAAGCGTTGGCGCTCCTCGCCGCCGAGGTCTCCGCGTTTTCCGCGGCGACGGGTCTGCCGGACAAGACGGCGCGGCATATCGACGTGGCGGTCGAGGAATTGTTGACCAACGTCGTCAAATACGGTTACGACGACGACGCGTCGCACCAAATTAAAGTAACGCTCGCGACGGCGGAGCGAAGCGCGACGCTGACCGTGGTCGATGACGGGCATTTTTTCGACCCGACCGGCGTGCCGCCGCGGGCGATTAACGACCCGCGCGTCGGCGGCTGGGGCTTGATGCTCGTCCGCCAATACGCGCAGTCGCTCACCTATGAACGCCACGGCGACGAAAACCTGTCGCGCGTGGTTTTTGTGTGGTAGAGCAGTGATTAGAGTTTAGAGATTAGAGTTTGGCAAAGGTTGCGCTTCGCGCGTCTTAAAAATAAAACTCCACACTCTAAACCTTAATCTCTAAACTCTGCCCACGGCTCTCTGCTCACTGCTCACTGCCCGCTGAAACGATGACCAAATTCGCCAAACAAATTCCTATCCGCGTCGCGCCCGCGCCGACGTCGCTGTTTCCCGACTCGTTGAACGAGAAGGAAAAGGCGTTGCTCGAGCTTGCCGACGGCACCCGCGCGTTGTCGATTTTGGCGGCGGCGCTTGACCTCGCCGTTCCCGAATGCGAGGCGCTCATCGGACATTTAATCAACTTGCAATATCTGCGTCCGGCGCTGTTGGAGGAAACGCAGGCGGCGCTCGCGACGTTGCCGAATTTAGGACGCCACCAAGACGCCATCGCGCTGGCGAAACATATTTTAGCCGAGCGGCGCGGCGATTTGCCGACGCTGACGTTGTTGGCTAACCTTTACGAAATCACCGCCCGCCCCGCCGACGCCGCGGCGCAATGGCAATTTATCAGCCACATTCACCGGCACGAACAGCGCCCCGCCGAAGCGTTGCGCGCGGCGCGCAAGGCGGCGGCGCTCCAACCGTTGTCGCATTCTTTGCAGTTGGCGCTCGCGGATTGGTGTTTGCAAACCGGACGGCAAACCGAAGCCGTCCGCGTGTTCGGCAATTACGCGCGGTGTTTGAGCGACAATCGAATGCCGGGCGCCGCGCTGGCGGTGATTGACTACGCCGTGCAACAATTGCCCGGCAACGACGCGCTGTTGCTGACCGAAGCGGAAATTTTGGCGGCGGGCAACGGCGTTCGCCGCCGCCGGCACGGTAAAAAAAAACTGACGATTAGCCGCGCCGCCGCGCTGTCGCTGTTGGTGTGCGTCGCCGTGGTCGGCGCGTTGGGCTACGCGATTGGCGACTACGCGGCGCGGGAAATGATGCTGGGGGCAAGCGACGCGGCGACGCGGACCTTGCAACAACTCGGCGGCTTGTCGCCGTATCGCAAATGGCTCGCCGTCCGCGAAGTCGAAGAAAAACTGCGTCGCGCCGCGCCGAGGTTCGCGTCGATGACGATTCCCGATTACGTCAGCGCCACGGCGCGGGCGGGCGCGCACCGCGAAAAAATCGAAGAGGAATTGCGGCATCAGCGCGCCTATCAACAACAGTGCTGGGAGCGCTGGCGCCAACGCCCCGCCGACTGGCGACCGTTGGTCGAATTGTTGCTTTTCGACGACCCGGAAAGTCCGGCGCTACTCCGCGCCCGCGCCGAGTGTCCGGCGCTGATGTCGGCGGAGAAATAAAATTCGCCGCCGTTATTTTTTGAGAAGACGCCGGTATTCTTCGGTCGCGGTCCGGCGGTCCAAACATTGTCATCGCCGCGCCGCCGCCTTACAATTCTCGCCGGTTAAGTTTTATCTTCGCTTACAGGAGTTCCGCTATGTCGCGCTATTTTGCGATTGTCGCCGCGTTAATTTTTATCGCCGCCGCGCGCGCCGCCGACCCGACCGTCGCCGTGATGACCGTCGCCGAAAAACCCGTCGAGATTATCGGCGAATGGATTGGCACCACCGACGGTAAAACCAACGTCGCCGTCAACGCGCAGGTCTCCGGCTATCTCACGCAACAGTTGTATAAAGAAGGCGCCGCCGTCAAGCGGGGCGACGCGCTGTTTCAACTCGACGACCGCACGTTCACGGCGCAAGTCAACCTCGCGCGCGCGCAATTGAAACAGGCGCAAGCGCAACAAACCGTCGCCGAAAAAGAATTTGTCCGCGCCGAAGATTTACTCAAAAAAGCGGTGATTTCCGTCAAAGAATTCGAGCAGAAAACCGGCGACAAATTAGTCGGCGAAGCCAACGTCGCGGTGGCGCAGGCGCAGTTGGACCTCGCCGAACTTAATTTGGGCTTCACGCGCATCACTTCGTCGGTGAACGGCGTCGCCGGCATTTCGCAAGTCCGCGTCGGCGATTTAATCACCGCGCAAACCGTGATGACCACCGTCTCGCAAGTCAATCCGCTCCGCGTTTATTTCGCGGTCAGCGAGCAGGAATACCTGAAATTCATCGAACGCGCGGCGGATTTAACCGGCAAGGCGGGCGCGAATGCGCTGAAAATCGACTTGATTCTCGCCAACGGCAAAATCCATCCGCATCCGGGGGAATTCGTGTTTTTCAACCGGCAAATCGACGCCGCCACCGGCACGATGACGGTCGCCGCGGATTTCGACAATCCCGACAATTTGCTCCGCCCCGGGATGTTCGCCCGCGTGCGCGCGCCGATAAGCGCCGACCCGAAGGCGATTTTAATTCCGCAACGCGCGGTCGAGCAATTGCAAGACGTAACCCGCGTGGCGACCGTTGACGGCGCCGGCAAAGTAACGTTTAAGATTGTCAAAGCGGGGCGGCAAATCGGCGCCGATTGGCTGATTACGGACGGCTTAAAAGCCGGCGAAGTCGTCGTCGTGGAGGGTTTGCAAAAAATCAAAGACGGTATGACGGTAAAAACCGCGCCCTACGCGGCGGCGCAAGCGACGGCGAAGTAAGTTGACGCGCGTAACCGCAACGGTTAATGAAACTCTCTCTAACGGCGTTCGTTATGATAAAAACCATTGTTTCCGAAGAGTTGCCGGTCGGCGAAAAATTTGAGATTAAGAAAAACATCATCGCCGGTCAGCCCGCCGCGGGCAAGCGCCTGTGCGTCGTTACCGGCACGCACGGCGACGAACTCGAAGGGCAATACGTCTGCTTTGAATTGGCGCGGCGTCTCAACGAAAATTTGTCGGCGTTAATCGGGAGCGTCGAAATTTATCCGGCGCTCAATCCGCTCGGTCTCGACTCGCTGACGCGCGGTTTCCCGACTTTCGACCTCGATATGAACCGGATTTTCCCCGGCGAAATCAACGGGCATCTCATCGAAAACACCGCGCATAAAATCATCGAAGACCTCGCGGGCGCCGCCGCCGTCATCGACGTTCATTCCAGCAACATCTTCCTCGCGGAAGTAATGCAAGTCCGCATCAACATCGCCGCCGCCGCCGCGCTCGTGCCGTTCGCGCAAATGCTGAACACCGATTTTATCTGGGTGCATGAAGCCAACACCGTGTTGCGCTCGACGTTGGCGCACTCGCTCAACAGCATCGGCACGAAAACTCTCGTCGTCGAAATGGGCATAGGTATGCGCATTACGCTCGACTACGGCAATCGGTTGGTTGACGGATTGTTTAATTTGCTCGCGGCTTTGGGAATGTGGACCGGCGCGCGTCCGCGCGAAATTTCCACGCCGCTTCTTTCGACCGGCGGCGAAGTCGCCTACATCAACGCCGACACTTCCGGCGTGATTATTCCGGCGGTCGAACATTCCCGCCGCGTCCGCGCCGGCGACGAACTCTGCCGCATCGTCAGCCCGTTCGAGGGGAAAGTTCTGCAAAACGTGCGGGCGCCGGTCGACGGTTTTTTATTCACCTTGCGGACTTTCCCGCTGGTCTATGAAGGGTCGCTCATCGCGCGAATTTATCACGAAGGGCAGTGCGCGGCGGGCGGTGAAAGAGCCATTAAAAATTAAAAACAGAGGAATAATTATCGGAATTTAGCGCGAAGCGGTTTTGACCGTCAAATGATTTTTCGTGGACCAAAAAATAACCGAGACCAAAAATGCAACGCGAAATTCTCTTCGACTTGAAATCGCCGTATCGCCATAATTTTCAGATTATCGGCTACCGTTTCGGCGCGGGCGCGCCGCAAGCGGCGATTGTCGGCTCGCTCCGCGGCGACGAAATTCAACAGCAATACATTGGCTCGCAGGTCGTCAAAAATTTAGCGGAGTTGGAACGCGCCGGACGTTTGGCGCCGCGCGGCGAAATTCTCGTCATTCCGACGGCCAATCATTTTTCGATGAACGTCAGCAAGCGTTTTTGGGCGATGGACAACACCGACATCAACCGGATGTTTCCGGGCTACGACAAAGGCGAAACCACGCAACGCATCGCGGCGGCGCTGTTTGACATCGTCAAAAATTATCCGCTCGGCATTCAACTGTCGAGTTTTTATTTGCAGGGCGATTTGATTCCGCATATCCGCGTGATTGACACCGGCTATCAGGATTTGGCGCAGGCGCGGGAGTTCGGCTTGCCGTATGTGTTGTTGCGCGCGCCGACGGCGTTTGACACGGCGCTGTTAAATTACAACTGGCAAATTTTCGGCACCCGCGCCTATTCGCTGTATTCCGGCGACACCGAAGAAATTAACGAGTGCGCGGCGCGGCAGGCGTGGCAGGCGATTTTGCGCTTTTTGCATCGCAACGAATTGATTAACTATGAAACCCACGACGGCTATGTGTCGCGAGTAATCAAGGAAGAGGATTTTCATCATTTGACTTCGCGGCGCGGCGGCATTTTGCGGCGGCACCGTTTTGCCGGCGACTACGTGGACGCGCGCGAATTGTTGGCGGAAATCATCGACCCGTATGACGGCTCGGTGTTGGACGAAGTGCACGCGCCGGTGCGCGGCGAAATTTTCTTCTCCCACCAACGTCCGTTGGTCAGCCAAAACACGCTTATTTACCGGTTGGTGCAGTATTCGTGAGCGACCGATGCTTTTCTCGCGGCTTGCCCAAAAAAGTTTAGCGAACGGCGGTTATTCCTCTTTCTCCACCCACGTGTCTTTGAAGCCGCCGCCTTGCGACGAGTTGACGACGTAGGAATGGGGATGGAAGGCGTAGCGCGTCAAACCGCTTTTCCATACTTTCACCTCGTCGCCGTAGAGCACGAACGCCCGCAAGTCGGCTTTGCGCTTGCCCCGCCCGTCGCCGTCGCTCGTCAACACTTCCAAATCGCGGAACTCGATTACTTCTTGCGCAATCCACCGGCGCGGCTCGGCGGCAATCAGGCGCGCGAGGTCGTCCAATTGCGTCGCGTCCAAATCGCGCCCGAACAGCACGCCGTAGCCGCCGGCTTCCGCCACGTCTTTGACGACCAGCTTCGCCAAATTTGCCAACACGTATTTACGGTCGTCGGGATAGAACGGCAAATAGGTCGGCGCGTTCGGCAACAGCGGCTTTTCGGCGAGGTAATACTCAATCATTTTCGGCACGAAATAACCTATCCCTTTGTCGTCGGCAATGCCGTTGCCCGGCGCGTTGATGACGGCGACGTTGCCTTTGGCGTAAGCCCGCATCAGGTTCGGCACGCCGAGTAGCGAATGGCGGTCAAACGCCAGCGGGTCTAAAAATTCGTCCGCGACGCGGCGGTAAATCGCCCCGACCCGTTGCCGCTCGTTGAACAGTCCTTTGTAAAAAACCGTGTCGTCCTCGACGACTAAATCGCCGGCGAAAGCCAACGTGGCGCCGGTTTTTTCCGCGAGAAACGAATGTTCAAAAAACGCCGAGTTGTAGCGCCCGGGCGTAAAAATTACCGTCAAGCCGTTGCCGACGTTGAAATGGTCGAGCATCAGTTGCAACAGCGCCGGATAATTGCGGTTGTCGGCGATTTCGTGGTGCTCAAAGGTCGCGGGCGAGACCTTGCGCGTTACGGTGCGGGCGATAATCGGATACGACGCGCCGGAGGGAATGCGCAAATTGTCTTCCAACACCACCCACGCGCCGTCGTTGGCTTGCACGAGGTCGATGCCGGAGATGTGGTTATAGACCTTGCCGGTCGGGATGATATTTTCGCACTGCGGCAGATAGCCCTTGGCGGCGTAGATGAATTCTTCGGCGATGACGCCGTCGCGGACGATGCGTTTGGCGCTGTAAATATCGAGCAAAAACTCGTTGAGGGCGCGGGCGCGTTGCGTCAGCCCTTTTTCCAAAAACCGCCATTCGGCGGCGGGAATAACCCGCGGCACCGGGTCGAACGGAAACAATTGCTCGTGAAACACGCCGCCTTTATACACACCAAACCGCACGCCGTAGCGCGCCAACCATTGGTTCACCGCGTCGCGCTGGTCGATGAGGGTTTCCATTCGGCACCGTTGGGGGAAATTAACAATTAACAATTTACAATTAACAATTGTGGAGTTTGATTTTCAAATTCACTTCGCGCAATACTGGCGGCTAACTACTCAATTCTCAATTCTCAATTCTCAATTCTTAATTCTTAATTCTTAATTGTTAATTGTTAATTGTTAATTGCCGTTGCCCCAGCCGAGGAAATAGTCGCGCATTCCGACCGACAAATTCACCGTTAATTTTTGTTCGGCGGCGCCGGCGAAAACGCCGCGCTCAATCGAGCAGTCCTCGTAGTCGCGCCCGTGCGCGAGTTTAATGTAACCGGTGTCGATAAAACGGTTATGCGTCGGGTCCACGCCGCGCCAGCCGTTTGCGTCATAAAATTCCACCCAAGCGTGCGTGTTGCCTTCGCCTTCGATAAAACCGACCGCGTAACGCGCCGGCACGCCGGCGAGCCGCGCCCACGCAATTAGCAAATGCGCGAAATCCTGACACACGCCGCGACCTTCGGCTAACGCCGCCGCCGCCGTGGTCGCGTTCGTCGTGCTGTTCGCCGCGTAGTCCATTTCCCGCCGCACCAACGCGCACAATTTTTCGACGACGACCGTCGGCGCGTCGGCTTTTTCTATCGCCGCCGTTTTGAGCAACTGCGTCATCTTTTTGTCCGGTTGTGTGTAGGCGGACGGATATAAATACAAGCGGTTCGGCGCGGCGTCCGGCAAACGGTATTCGTTCATCAATTGCACCTCTCCGCTGGTCTGCACTTCAAACGAATCGTGCGCCGTCACCCACGCGCCGGAGTGAACTAAATTGCCGAAACTATCTTTGCCGCGCGTCAGCCGCGCGCCGTCCACGCGGCATTTTTCCCGCACGACGTGTTGCGCCGCGTTGTGCGACGGCGTGCATCGCAACAGGAAAAAATGCGAATGCACGGGGCGGAGAAAATCCACGCGGATAGAGTAGTTGTAGGTGGCGTATTTCATTGATTTTATGTCTGTTTTATGATTTTTTTGTCGTGCGCGAAAATGCTCAAAACAATTAACAATTAACAATTTACAATTACGGAGTTTGATTTTCAAATTCGCTTCGCGCAATTTTGACGATTAACTCCTCAATTTTTAATTTTTAATTTGTAATTTTTAATTGCTCTTTTTATCCGTTGTCCACTCTAAACAATTGCCCCGCCAGCGTCAGTGCGCGGCTTTTGTCGAAAAGCGGCAATGCCATTTCTTCTTTCAGCGCGACGAATTTTTGTTGGTCAAACAGTTCCGGTTCGCGCAAGAGCCGGCGTTCAAGCCGTCCGCGCAAATCGAGCAAACGGTCATACGCATAATTCAGCCGCAAGTGCAAATCAAACGATTCCAAATGCCAGCCGATTTCAATGAGGTCGCGGACGCGCGGCTTGCGGATGCGCTCCTCGACCGCGCCGAGAAACGCCAACATATAATCGCCGACGATTTGCCAGCGGACGACGTCGGCGGTCGGCGGCAAGCCGTCAACGTGCGCAATCGCCATTTGGATAAACGCCAGCGTTTCCGATTTGATTTCTTCGCGCAACACCAGCGCGTTGTCGTGGGCGCTAATCAGCGCCGAAATAAGCGAACTGCCGTCGTCGCGGTCGAACAGGAACCGCGTGAAAAAATCACGGCTCGAAGCGTAGCGGTTTTCGATGCCGAGCAGGTCGCAAAAATTGCAATACGCGCCGGCGTCCACGTCGATAATCACGTCGCGGAATTTGCGGAAAAAATGCAACACCGCATAGACCCGTTGCGTGTAGCGCCCCAGCCAAAACAGCCGCTCCGCCTTTGGCAAAGAAATCGGCTCCGCCATAAATCACCTTTCATGGGTAAAAACAAGAGATGCGTCCACAAATGAGATTAGTCCACCGAATTTTCACGAATCTTCGCTCGGTTTCGTGAAAATCGGTTTAATTCGTGCTAATTTGTGAATTAGTTCTTTTTTTTATCGCAAACACTTTCCGTGCCAATTATCGCCGCCGCCGTTTCGCCGCGAATCGCGACCTCCGCTTTAACAAAAATGTAATGCCGTCCGGCGTCGGTTAGAATGTTTTGTAAAAGAAGCGGGCTTTAGCCCACGACCGGCTAAAGCCCGTTATTTTCATTTTGGCGACCCGCGATAATTTATTCCTGCTCACCGCCAACTGTTCACTGCAATTCCGCGCCGCAATCAAGCATCGTCAACCCGAAAAACTGGTTGCGCCCCGCGCAATTTGCCCCGCGGTTCACCGCGCCGTTCGCCTTCCTCTCTCGGCTCCTATTCCCGCACCTCGCGCGCTTCGTCAAGGTCAAATTCTGCCGTCAACATACCAATCACCTCCGTAATTTCTCACCGACCAAAATCCACGCTATACCCACGAATCTCCGACAGCGGTAACCCGCTCGCTTGACTGATTACCTCGTCCGATACGCCGGACCGGCGAAACCCCAAAATCATTTGGCGAACGCGCTGTTCGCCCCGCTGTTCGCCGAGTTGTCTGCCGCGCAATTCCGCCTCTTCTTGCCACACCTCGCGCGCTTCGTCAAGGTCAAATTCTGCCGTCAACATACCAATCACCTCCGTTCTATGCTCACTCAAAAAATCCCGCAACACGTCATTGCCAACGCACCAATCAACCGCCGCCGATAACGCTTCCGCCAACGGCT
>BNUQ01000009.1 GCA_025997475.1 Planctomycetales bacterium | reverse complement strand
ACTCCACCACTAAAAACTACCAACTAGGCGGAAAAAGAGTTGGTAGTCGGTAGTTTTTAGTTGGTAGTGGTGGAGTTTTTATGGGCAAATCCGCAAGCGCGCGCGAAGCGCATCTTTGACCGTCAAACTCCACCACTAAAAACTACCAACTATTAACTACCAACTGCTCTTCATTCGTAATTTGTAATTTTTAATTCGTAATTGCTCTTCGCGCCGCTACTCCGCGAGGCGCAAACGTTCGAGATGTTCGGCGAGGTTAGATTCGGAACTGCGGGCGATTTGTTGCCCGACATACAGCAACAGCGACAGCCGCCAGACCTGTTCCGGCGCGCAAATGACGCCGGTGCGCGTGTCGTTCGCGTCGTTCAGCCGCGCGATTTCGCGTTCCGCCGCCGCCGCCAAATTGTCGCTGACGCGCCGCGCCGGTTGTTCTTTATTCGTATAAGACGCCGTCGGCATTTTCACGCCGCGCGCAATCAACACCGGCAAACAGCCGTCCGTATCCTCGTCGTCGAAGCCTGAAAACTCAAAGTCGTGCCCCGGAATGACGATTTTCGGCTTGTCGGAAACGACTTCGCCGGCGCGAATCAACGTGTCGTCACCGACCGCCGTCAAACACAGATACGGCAGTTTCGTCGGTCCGAAAGTAAAAAGCGGATTTTTCCGTTCTTTCAGCACGCGCATATTGCGCCGCGTAAAGTCAATGGTCTCGTTGAAGGGCAACATCGTATCCCCTTAATTTACAAATTAAAAATTACAAATTAAAAATCGTGGAATATCTATTTCGCGAAGCGAATTTGATAGTCAAACGCCACAATTGTTAATTGTGAATTGTTAATTGTTTTTCAGTCCATCAAAACCGTGTGTTTCGCCAAATATCTGAACGCCTGCGTCATCGCGTCCGCCGCCGGTTGCGCTTCGCCGGCGAAGTCCACCGTCAGCCAGCCGCGATAATTGAGTTTTTCCAACCATCGGCAAATTTCGGGGAAATCCACCGCTCCGCGCCCGAAACGCGGCGCCGCGACGGTCTCGTCGTCCAACGTTTTCGCCTTGCGCTTGGCGCCGGAAACGTCGCGAAAGCGCAAAATGCCGATGCGGTCGAACGCTTCGCGGATAATTTCGACGGCGATATTTTTACCGGATTTTTCGTCTTTGGCGGCTTTGACCTCTTTACTTTTTACCGCCGTGTTATTCGCGATTTGCGTGATTTCCGCCGTGTCGAGCGCGATTTTCACGTATTCGGGATTGGTCGCGGCAAGCAGGCGGAAAATATCCTGCCGCGAAAATTCCAAGCGCGAAAGGCGCGGCAGATAGCAGAGTTGCAAGCCGTGTTCTTGGCGGACACGTTCGGCAAGCTCGTCCAAGGTCTTGCCGGCTTCGCCCCATTCATCCTCGGTCGGCGGCGCGGCGCGGACGTGTTCGTGAAAAATGGTCAGATGTTTCGCGCCGGCGGCGGCGATGAACCGCGCCGCGGCAATGCCGCGCTCGACCTGCAAGTCGGAATTTTCGCCGTCGAGCAAGTCGATGCCCTGCAATAAATTGACGACGGCGAGTTCTTCGCGGTTGATGATTTCCTGAAAGACGTGCAGGCGGTCGAGGTAACTTTCGACGTAAAGCGCCGAATACTCCACGCCGTCGAAACCGCCGCCGCCGATGTCTTTAATCGCCTGAATAAAGCCGTCTTTGCCCCACGGATTGGTGTAACAAGCCAGTTTGATGTTGTGCATTTTTCACCTGCGCGCCGACTAAAAAAAATAATTCGTCGCCTTTAACCGGCGACGAAAGGCGGGGATTATAGTCCGGCGCCGTTAAAAATTAAGAATTAAGCGTTAAGAATTTTGCGGGCGCTCCCCTTGCCTTTACTGGCTGACGGCGACGGCTTGCGCGACGGCGTATTTTTGGCAGTGCGACAGCGACAGTAAAAAATGGGAAATGCCGCGTTGCCGCTGGTTTTCCGCCGCTTTGCCGTGCAACAACGCCACCGGCGGCTCGTCCGGTTTTTTGACCACTTCGATATTCGTGAAACCGACGCCGCGGCTCCAACCCGTGCCGAGCGCCTTCATCACCGCTTCTTTCGCCGCGAAGCGCGCCGCGAACGACTCGTCGGCGTTTTTCTTTTGCCGGCAATACGCGATTTCCCGCTCGGTGAAACAATGGCGCAAAAACCGCTCGCCGTGCTTCTTCCGCAGTTGCCGGATGCGCTTGATTTCCACAATGTCCACGCCGGTGCCGAGAATCATTTTATTTTCCGTTCAGAAAGAACTTATCCGCGAATCTCTCGCTTGTATGGTTACCCAACAATTTTAATAGCGTCTAATCGCCAACGGAACTTGTCCCATCGCCGCCGCCGTCGCCGGAAAACCGGACTCGCGCATTTGCCCGTCGGCGACGATATAGACCTTTTTCGCCCGTGAAATCAGAAAAAAATCCAAAAATAATTTCCGCCCGACCGATTTGCCGTTTGCCTCCATTCCCATATGCGCAATCTCCCCCGGCGCCGCATAGACGAAAGCGAGTTTTTGCGCGGCGACGCGAAAATTCTCGCTGTCGGTGGCGAGCAAAACGCGCCGGTCGGCATTTTCCGCGTGAATTTCCCGCAAATGGTCTAAACAGCGAACGATTAAACTTTCCCGTTCCGCCGGCGGCAATACCGCCGTCGCGCACGCTTCGCCCAATTCGTCGTTCAGTAATCGCTGAAAGCGAAAACCGACCGCGACGTATTCGCCGCCGATTTGCCGCGACTGCTCGTCAAGCATTTCTTGCAACGCGGGCGACGGGCGAAACAATTCGGCGAACAATCTGCGGTCGCCCGCAAAGTTGCCGGACGAAAAAAGATAGCCGCAGGTTGTCGGCGACGCGGCGAGCGACGCCACAACCGCCTCCACCGTGTCGCCGCTAAATCGCGAGGTGTTATGAATGATTGCCGCCGGCAGAGCCGCCGCCATTTCCGCCGGACTGATGCGCCAGTCATAAACATTCGGCGCGAGAAAATCCGCCAAATTAAACGGATAAGTGAAGAAAATTCGGAACCGCCAGTTCAGCGTCCGGCTCGTTTTGTAGAGCATCGTTATTCTGCTCAAACGGTCAGCCCAACCCGCTTCGCGGTCGCTATTTTCAAGAAAGACAATAGTGTTCGTTCGTTCGTTCGTTCGTTCGTTCGTTCGTTCGTTCGTTCGTTCGTTCGTTCGTTCGTTCGTTCGTTCGTTCGTTATGTCGCGGCGTCCACTTAACCAACAGCGCCCGAACGCGACGACGGCCGCCCAACGTTCTCGCCACGACCGGTCGTGTCCCCAGAAAATATCGTAGTAGGTGAACAGGCGGTCGCGGAAGTATTGGCGCCGAACGCGGTCAAAGACGCAACTCGCAAGCAAGCGGATGATGATTTTGTGGAGCATGATTTTCTCCGTGGTGAAAAAATCCGCTCTATTCAATTGCCACGCCCTTTAGGGCGTGGTGGGCGGTTAAAAAAGAAAGGGCTTTAGCCCAAAGAAAAAAGAATTTCGGCTAAAGCCGGTCATTTTCTTAACGCTAACCACGCCTTAAAAGGCGTGGCAATCGAATAGAGCCACCGCCCGTCAACCGCCGATTAGCATCACAAGCCAGCGGATAATCCGCCCTGCCCTCTCGTAAAGAGGAATTAACTTACACCAAACCGCGCCGCCGAATCGCGTCGATAATTTGCCCCAAATCGTTCGCGACCGCCACCGGCTGGTTGCCGAAGCGGTTCGTCGTGATGCCGTAATCGCCGTAACTCTCCCGCAATTTTTCCTCGTCGTAACTTTGATACGCCACCGTCGCGTGCGGGTCTTTCAATTGGTGCCCGGTCAGCACGCACGCCACCGTCGCGTCGCGGTCGATGACGCCCTGCTCCACCAACATTTTCGCGCCCGCCACGCTCGCCGCGCTCGCCGGCTCGCACCCCAAACCCTCCCGCCCCGCCCACGCTTTGGCGTCCATAATTTGCTGGTCGGAAACCGCGCGCGCCACGCCGTCAGTCCGCTCTAACGCCCGCAAACATTTTTTCAAATTCACCGGTCGGTTGATTTCAATCGCGCTGGCGACGGTATGCGCCCGCTCGTTTTTCGCGTCGAGTTCGCCGTAATAGGTTGCAATCATCGCGTCGTCAACCCGCCCGCCGTTCCAGCGCAAACCGCGCTCGTTGACCAAGTTATTCAGCGTCGGCGCGCCGGTCGAATTGATGACCGCGAGGCGCGGCATTTTTTTAATCAGCCCCAATTCGTAGAGTTCGCCGAACGCTTTGCCAAACGCCGAACTGTTGCCGAGATTGCCGCCGGGGCAAACGACCCAATCCGGTATTTGCCAATTCAGTCCCTCCAAAACACGATACATAATCGTTTTTTGTCCTTCGAGCCGGAACGGATTGACCGAGTTGACCAAATAAATTTCTTGCGCGGCGCAGACCTCCTGCACCCGCGCCATCGCGTCGTCGAAATCGCCCTTAATCAGCAACGTCGTCGCGCCGTAGTCGAGCGCTTGCGACAATTTACCGTAGGCGATTTTGCCGTCGCCGATAAAAATAATGGCGCGCAGACCGCCATTCGCCCCGCCGCCCGCCGCGAACGCCGCCATACTCGCGGAGGTGTTGCCGGTCGAAGCGCAAGCCACCGTCGTCGCGCCGGTCATCGCGGCGTGGGTGAACGCGCCCGCCATCCCGTTGTCTTTGAACGAGCCGGACGGATTCAGCCCTTCATACTGCAAATATATTTTTTTCAGCCCGACGTATTCGGCGACGCGCGGCGCGGGGCGGAGTTGCGTGTGCCCTTCGCCGATGGTGGCGCGACACTCGACCGGCGCGAAAGGCGCGAGCGCGCCGAAGCGCCACACGCCGCTAACGCGGCACAGTCCGCCGTCAACGGTCGGGTCCGCGCGACCGCAATCCGCGATTTTCGCCGGCAAGGCGGCGCGATTCCAGTCGTAAGCGACATCCAACAAATTGCCGCAACGCTCGCAGGACGCGAGAACGGCGTGAATGTCAAACGTCGCGCCGCAGGCGATGCATTTTTGGTAAGCAATGGGAGTGGGCATAAATTTTCCTTGAATGATTGAAAATCACGATACTTGGCGACAGCAATTATTTATCGTCGTAGTGTCCGCGGCATTGCTCAATTTCAATTTCGTCGCGAACGAGGCGATAAACGACGCGGTTGGCATCGTCAATCCGCCGCGACCAAGCGCCGAATTTATCGCCTCTTAACGCCTCCGGTTTGCCGAGACCGGTAAACGGATTGCGCAAAATATCCGCAAGCAGC
This sequence comes from Planctomycetales bacterium, assembly GCA_025997475.1. Lineage (GTDB taxonomy): Bacteria > Planctomycetota > SZUA-567 > SZUA-567 > SZUA-567 > MS499-59. Next base: position 46,827 of record BNUQ01000009.1, on the reverse strand, counting down.
CGATTGATTTTAGCGAGCGTTTTTTTGTCGGTTTGCCACGACAAGTAATGTTGCCAACCGGTCGGAGTGAATTTGAGATTCATTCTTTTTCCATCGCTAATAATTCAGCCAAGGTTTTGTAAATAAATTTTCCCTCGTCGGCTTCGCGGAACGACGCTTGCAACGCCCGCATATTCGCGACGCTGTAAAACGGGTCGTCCTCTTCGCCTTCGGGGACGACGATGCCGAACTCGCGCGAGATTTTCTCGCGATATTTGGCGGCGGCGGCGGTTTTCGCGGTGAACGGTTTTTTCTGGCGCCGCACCGTTTGCCGCAACCACGTGTCCACCGCGAGCGGCAAATCAAAATCCCAGCGCCCGAAAAATTCTTCCGCGCGCGTCTTCAGCGCGTCGTCAATCGTGATGGTTAGTTGCGTCATTTTCATACTCCCGGGTCGCCGCGTCATTCGCGAAAATTATCCGGCGACTGTGGACTTAAAGTAGTCGGTCGTTAAAAAAGCCGACCGGATAAATTACCCGAAACTATATTTTACGCCTTGCCGATGTCCACTGCCGTCAAAACCGAAATCCAACGCTTGCTCGCCGAGCGCCGCTTACGTCCGCAAAAAAAATTCGGGCAGAATTTTCTGCTTGACCATAATCTGCTCACGGTCATCGCCGACTACGCGACGGCGGACGATTATGTGTTGGAAGTCGGTCCCGGCACCGGACGGTTGACCGAAAAATTATTGGCGACCGGCGCGGAGGTGTTCGCCGTCGAAATCGACCGCGGTTTAGCCGCCTTATTGCAAGACCGCTTGGGCGACCGCGCGAATTTTCAACTGCTCCGCGGCGATATTCTGTCCGGCAAAAACGCGCTGAACGCCGAGGCGCTGGCGACGGTCGCGGCGCGGCGCGGCGCGAAAAAGAATCTGCGGTGCATCGCCAATTTGCCGTATTCCGCCGGCACGCCGTTTATCGCCAATTTGTGCGCCGAGCCCCAGCCGTGGCAAACGGCGATTTTTCTGTTGCAATACGAAGTCGCGGAACGGCTGTTCGCGGCGGCGGGAACGGACCATTACGGCGGCTTGGCGGCGCGCGCGGCGCTGGCGGGCAAAGGACAAATTTTGCGTCCGGTGCCGCCGGAAGTTTTTTATCCGAGGCCGGCGGTGAAATCGGCGTTGGTCAAATTCGATTTTTTCCCCGCGGCGGAGCGGGCGCAAATCGACTGGCAAACGCTCGATATTTTACTCGCGGCAATTTTCCAGCACCGGCGCAAAACGCTGGCGAAATGCTTGCGCGAAAAAATTCCGCCCGCGCCGCTCGCCGCCGCGCTTGCCGCGACCGATCTAACCGGCAACGAGCGCGGCGAAGACCTGTCGCCGGACACCCTGCGGCGGCTGTCCGTCGCGGCGGCGGAATTCTTAAAATGAAAGCGGAGCGTTATCTTATCGACGGCGCGGTGTTTTTTCGCTACACTGCGAGGTGTTCGTTTCGTAGAGGCGTTTCTAAACACGGTGGCTCTACGCAAACCGAGCGCAAACGGCTTGCCTTTGCTTCACCATCATCACCAACGTTACGATGCGCAAACTCATTTTACTCGCCTTGCTTCTCTGCCCCGCCCTGCTCGCCGCCGATATTGGCGACGGTTTCGCCGCCGCCGCGGAAATTTCCACGCCGAAACAGATGAGCAAAATGTTAGGCAAAGCGTTTGCCGAAGCCGCGAAAAAAGTCAAACCGGCGGTCGTTTATATTGAGACGCTCTCGCCCGTGGCGCCGAGCGCCGCCAATCCGTTTGATTTTTTCAACGACGAATTTACGCGGCGGTTTTTCAATTTGCCGAACCGAACCGACGAGTTGGCGAAAGCGATGGGGTCGGGCTTTATTATCGCCGCGAACGGTCTCCTCGTGACCAACGCCCACGTCGTCAAAAACGCGAAAACCATCACGGTCAAACTGGCGGACGGCAGTGAATTTTCCGCCGCCGTGGTCGGCGACGACGAAAAAAACGATGTCGCGTTGCTGAAAATCGACGCGCAAAATTTGCCGTTTTTAGAATTCGGCGACTCCGACCAAATCGAAGTCGGCGAATGGGTTTTGGCTATCGGCAGTCCGTTCGGGCTGACGCAAACGGTAACGTCCGGCATCGTCAGCGCCAAGGGGCGCAACTCGACCGGCATCAGCGAATACGAGGACTTCATCCAAACCGACGCGGCGATTAACCCCGGCAATTCCGGCGGACCGCTGGTCAATTTGGACGGCGAAGTCGTCGGCTTGAACACCGCGATTTTCAGCCGCACCGGCGGTTATATGGGCATCGGTTTTTCCATTCCGAGCAACGCCGTCGGGCTTATCGTCAAACAACTCCGCGAACACGGCGAATTTACGCCCGGTTATTTCGGCGCGATTGTCGCGGAACGGCTCGACAAAATCGGCTTGCACATTGAGCAAATCATCAAGGACTCGCCGGCGGAAGCCGCCGGCTTGCGGATTGGCGACGTGATTTTGTCGGTCAACGACCGACCGGTGAACGATATTTACAATTTCAATTACGTGGTCAGTTTGGCGGGCGCGGAGGCGAAATTCACCGTCGTTTTCCGGCGCGGCGAGCGGACGCAAACGTGCGAGGTGGTGCTTGCCGGTCAGCAAAAAGCCAATTTTTATCAGGACGAAGTTCTGGGCTTGACGGTGCGCGACTTGACCTCGGAGGACTATATTCAGCATCGTCTGCCGTTGATTAAAGGCGTGTTGGTCGTGGACGCGTCGCCGATGGCGCTGATGCTGGGCATCCGTCCGGGGACGATTATTTCGGAAATCAATCGCGAACCGGCGGTCAACACGCAACGTTATCGCGAACTCATCGGCGCGGCGAAACGGCGCGGCGCGACCGATTTTCTGCTCTACGACAACGGGCGGCTGAAACGGGTGCAAGTGCGGATGCGGTGATAACAAACAATTAACAATGACGGAATCGGTAAATTCATAACAGGAGAAATCAAATGTCAGGACATTCGCACTGGGCGGGCATTAAGCACAAAAAAGCGGCGAACGACGCCAAAAAAGGCAAGGTTTTCTCGCGGTTGGCGAAATTGGTGTATATCGCGGTGCGCGAAGGCGGGAGCGGCAATCCCGACGACAATCCGCGTCTGCGCCTTATCGTCGATAAATGCCGCCTCGCCAATATGCCGAAAGACAACTGGAAACGCGCCATCGACAAAGCCCTCGACACCAGCACCGGCTACACGCCGATGACGTTTGAGGCGTATGGGCAAGGCGGCGCGGCGGTGATTATCGAATGCCTGACCGACAACACCAACCGCACCGGTCCCGAAATCCGCAACCTCGTCGAAAAATGCGGCGCGAAACTCGCCAAAGAGGGCGCGGTGTCGTATCTGTTCCAGCGCCAAGGCGTGTTCACCGTCAACGCCGAAAAAGCGACCGAAGACCAATTGATGGAGGTCGCGCTTGAAGCCGGCGCGGAAGACATCGTTGACCAGGGCGACTTTTTCGAGGTCTATACGTCGCCGAACGCTTTCGCCGCCGTCGGCGAGGCGCTGGCGAAAGCGGGCATCGAAACCGAAGAGGCGGAAGTCAAATTGATTGCCGAAAATTCGGTGGAAGTCGGGCTGAACGACGCGCGCAAACTGACGAACCTGATTGACAAATTGGACGAACACGAAGACGTGCAAAACGTCTATGCCAATTTCGACGTGTCGGACGAAGTCGCGAAACAGTTGGAAGCGTAATGACGTTCCGCGAAGTCGAAAAAATGATAAAAAACGACGGTTGGTTTTTGGTGAAAATTCGCGGGTCGCATTATCACGACGAACACGCCGGCAAAACCGGCAACGTTACCGTTCCGCGACACGCGGGCGACTTGCCCTTGCGCGTCGTCAATTCCATTCGCTCGCAAGCGGGACTGAAATAAAAGGGAATTTTATGCGCTACACTTATCCGGCGTGTTTTTATCCCGAACCTGACGGGCGTTACGCGGTGGAGTTTGTCGATTTGCCGCTCGCGACTTTCGGCGACGATTTCGCCGACGCGCTGGCGATGGCGGCGGACGCCGCCGCGGGCAGGATTTTGACGATGTGCGAAAGCGGTGAGGAATTGCCGCCGCCGCCGCTTGCCGACGTAACGCCGGACGCGAGCGGCGTCGCCGCTTGGGTAAATGTTGATTTGCCGACCGTCCGCGCCAACCGCGCGGCGTGCTCGGCGTGAACGCGCGGGGAAATTTGATAGATAAATGCCGAGCAAATTAACCGCTAACCATGCGCCATTAACCATCGAGGAATTGATTATCAAAATTTCACGGAGCGATTTTTAATCGTCAAACTCCACCAAGGTTAATTTATTCTTCTGGAGAACGTAGTGATAAATGCTGAAAGCAAACGACGGTTGCCGTCGTTTTTTTGGTGGCTGACCGGCGCGCTCCTCGTCGGCGGCTACGCGCTCATCGTCCGCTTTTTTACCGGCGGGAGCGAGTGGCGCGAGACGCTGACCGGCACGCTCGGCTGGGTGGCGATTTTTTGCGTCTTGGCGGTTTTAGCCGTCCGGCACGTTTATGAGCGAATTACCCAAACCATCGCCGCCGCCGACCGGCGCGAAGCGGCGCTGAATTATTTGAGCGCGCTGGCGCGCAATTCCTTCGGCGCGCCGCCGGAAGAAGTCGAGGCCGCCGTCAACGACGCCCTGCGTCTGCTCGCCGAAATCGGCGAATGCCGCCGCGTGCGGGTGTGGCGCGGACGCCGCGGCAACAGCGGCAAGTGCGGCGATTTGCTCTACGAATGGAACGCCACCGTCGGCGCCCACGACGCGGCGGCGTCCGTCTGGCGTTTGGAGAGTGAAACCCCCGAATTTTTTCAGGGATTGCAAACCGGCAATTGGTTCGCGCTCGACGAATTGGCGTTGCCGGAAGCGGAAACGGCGGCGTTGCGCCAGTGGTGTGCCGACGGCGATTTTTTCGGGATGCCGATTTTCGCCGACGACAATTTTTGGGGCGTGCTGACCTTCGAGCCGAGTTCGACGCGCGCGGCGGCGCCCGACGCCAAACGCGACGACTGGTTGCAGGCGGCGGGGTTGTTGGTGACGGACACGATTCTTTACGCGGAAAAATCGCGCGCCATCGAATTGCGCGAAAGCAATCTCGCGACCGTCGTCAAAATCTCGCAGACGTATGCCGACGACGACGACGGCGGCGACTTTGACGCGGCGACGGCGACGGCGTTGCGGTTGCTTGGCGAAAAAGCCGGCGTGGACCGGGTGGGCGTCTGGAACAACTGTCTGCGCGCCGGCGAATTTTCGACGACCGCCGTCTATGAATGGAGTCGCCCGGGCGTCGCGGGCTTACTCGGCACGCCCGCCGCCATCGACGTGCAATGGCAGTTGTTTGAGCCGGAATACGTCGCGCACTTGGCGAACGGGCAGTGCCATAACGGCGTGTTCAAAAATTTGGTGAAATCCGATTATTTGCTGGAGCGCTTCCGCACGCGCTCGCTGTTTCACCTGCCGGTTTTTCACAACAAGACCTTTTGGGGCTCGATTACTTTCGACGATTGCGAGCGCGACCGCGAGTTCACGCCCGCCGAGCAAAATTTTTTCCGCGTCGCCGGCAACGTCATCGCCAGCGCCGTCACGCGCAACGAATACGAGGCGAACCTCATTCAGCGCGAAGCCAAAATGCGGGCGATGGGCAATCTCGCGGTGCGCTTCTCCGAAAGCGACGAAAGCGACGACCATCGCATCACGATGGTGTTGCGCACCGTTACCGGACATCTCGGCGTCGGGCAAGCCCATCTGTTTCGCTATCGTTTCGTGGACGACCGTTTGTTCGTCCGCCTGCTCGGCAAATATCCCGAAGACGCCGCGGACTTGCCCGCCGAATTGCTGACGGACGACGGTTTTCCGGTCGGGAGTGAATATCCCGAACTTTGCGCGATGTTGCTCGACGGCGACACGATTAACGGTCCGGCGAGCGACCTCGGCGGCGACGCGCAAAAATACGGCGAACAGTTCCGTTGCCGCGCGATGTTGCACGTGCCGTTGTATGTCAACGGCGTGCTGTGGGCGTCGCTCGCGGTGGAAGCGCAAACCGAGCGCTATTTCACCACCGACGAAGAGTCTTTCGCCCGCGCCGTCGGCACACTCGGCATCAACGTCGTGGCGCGGGCGGAAATGTTGGTCGTGTTGCAGGAAGCCAACCGCGAAGCCCAAGCCAGCGCCCGCGCCAAACAGGATTTTTTGGCGCATATGAGCCACGAGATGCGCACGCCGCTCAACGCGGTGCAGGGTTTGACGTATCTCGCCCTGCGCCTGCCGGAGGTGAACGACAAAGCGCGCGAGTATTTGCAAATCATCCGCCATTCCAGCGCGACGTTGCTCGACTTGGTCAACGACCTGCTCGACACCTCGCAAATCAGCGCCGGCAAATTTTCACTCCACAACAACGCCTACAGCGTCGCGGAACTGCTCAGCGAAACGGCGGCGACGAACGCGGCGCGCATCGGCAACAAGCCGCTCGAACTGCGCCTGACGCTGACGCCGCCGTTGCCGGCGCAATTGCTCGGCGACGCCACGCGCGTCAAACAGGTCTTTAATAATTTGCTGTCCAACGCCGTCAAATACACCAAAGTCGGCGCGGTGGAGTGGCAGGTCGCCGTCGAACGCGACGGCGAAGACCAATGGCTGATTGCCCGCGTCCGCGACACCGGCGTAGGCATCAAGCCGGAAGATATGGAAAAATTGTTCACGGAATACACGCAGGTTGACGCCAACTCCAATCGCGGCGTCGAAGGCACCGGCTTGGGACTGTCGCTGTGCAAAAAATTGGTCGAATCGATGGGCGGCGAAATCGCCGTCGAGAGCGTCTATGGCAAAGGAAGCGTGTTCACGGTGCGGTTGCGACAGGGGGCAGTCGACGACGAAATTCTGCCGCCGGCGACGCTCGCGGCGTTGGAAAATTTCTCGTATCGCCTGGTCGAAGACCACGACGAGAAAGTCGAGCCGGTGAACGCGACGGTGTTGGTGGTGGACGACGCGGCGGTCAATTTGACGGTGGCGGAGGGGATGTTGGAGTATTACGGCATCACCGTGGTCTGCGCGTCGAGCGGCTACGAGGCGCTGGCGCGTCTGCAAAAAGGCGAGCAATTCCGCGCGATTTTTATGGACCATATGATGCCGGAAATGGACGGCGTGGAAACGGCGGAACGCATTCGCGCCCTCGGCACGGACTACGCGCTCCACGTCCCGATTATCGCGCTGACGGCGAACGCGATGGCGGAAAGCCGCCAACTCTTCGCCGACCACGGCTTTCAGGCGTTTTTGGCGAAACCGATTGCTCTCAAAGCCCTCGACGGCATCATCGACGAATGGGTGCGCCCGACGCGAAGTTAGCCCGCTTACTTTCAACTTTCAACGCTGAACTCTAATCAATGCTCTCGCTGATTCTGCACGCCCATTTGCCGTTTGTCCGGCATCGTGAAAACGATTTTCTCGCCGGCAATTGGTTGTTTGAAGCCGTCGCCGAATGTTACATTCCGCTGTTGCAAATGTTGGACGCGCTCGCCGCCCGCCCCCCCGCCGCCCACCGCCCGCCCGCTCCTATCACTTTCACGCTGACGCCGACGTTGTGCGCGATGCTCGGCGACGAACTGTTGCAAAAACGCCTCGCCGACCGTTTCACGCAAATACTCGCGCTCGCGGAAAAAGAAGTCGTCCGCAATGCCGCCGAGCCGCGGATGCAAGCGCTTGCCGAATTTTACCGGACGCGCTGGCAAAACGCCGCCGCTTATTTTGCCGCAAGCGAGCGCGATTTATTGGCGCGTTTCCGCCGCCACTATCAAGACGGGCGGCTTGAAATTATGACCTGCGCGGCGACGCACGCCGTTTTGCCGCTGTTGCTCGACCGCCGCGCGGTGTTGCGGCAATTGCGCGTCGGCGTTAATTCTTTTCGCGAAATTTTTGACCGCGCGCCGCGCGGCTGTTGGTTGCCGGAATGCGCGTATTCGCCGGAAGTCGGCGCCGCTTTGCGCGAGGCGGGCATCACTTACACCGTCCTCGCGGCGCACGCTTTTCTTTACGGCGCGCCCCGCCCGCGCCGCGGCGTGTATGCGCCCGGGCGCACGCCGGACGGCTTGTGGGTTTTCGGGCGCGACCCGGAGTCGTCGAAACAAGTGTGGAGCGCGCGCGACGGCTACCCGGGCGCGGCGGCGTATCGCGAATTTTATCGCGACCTCGGCTGGGACGGCGACGCGGATTATTTGCGGGAATTTTACGGCGCGGAGCGCCACGATTTGGGTTTCAAATATCATCGCGTTACCGGCGAGGTCGGTTTAGACCGCAAGGAACTTTACGACCCGACCGCCGCCGCCGCGCAAGCCGTCCGGCACGCGCGGCATTTTCTCGCGGCGCGACAACAACAAACGGCGCGACTGACCGAACGTTTGGGCGCGGAGCCGCTCATCGTCGCGCCCTACGACGCCGAATTGTTCGGGCATTGGTGGTATGAAGGTCCGCAATTTCTAACCGAAATTTTGACGCGGGCGGCGGACTACGGCGTCGCGCCGACCAATCCGGCGGCGGTCATCGACGCGGGGGAAATAATGCCGTCAGCGTTTGCGCCGGCGGTGTCGAGTTGGGGCGACGGCGGCTATTTTTTCACCTGGCTAAACGGCGAGAACGATTGGCTTTATCCGCCGCTCCGCGCGGCGCAAAAACTGTTAAACGACCTCGAAGACGACGGCACGGCGAACCGCGCGCTCTTGCGGCAAATGCAACGCGAATTGTTATTGGCGCAGGCGAGCGACTGGACGTTTATTCTGACGACGCGCACCTTGCCGGATTACGCGCGGCGGCGCCTCACCGAACATCTGCAAAATTTTCAGCGGTTGGCGGAGCATCTAAACGCCGCCCCAGCGGAAACGGCGTGGCAACAAGAATTGACAAAACAAAATAATCTCTTCGCCGATAGCGTTCTTGGTTGAGAGTTTCCGTATTGATAATTAAGCCCGCGGGCGCGAATGTCCGATAATCAGCGGGACATTATTCGATTTTCGGCGGAGAACGGCGCGATGTTTGACGAAATTTTTTTCAGTCCGGCGTTTGAGTTTGCGTTTTTAACCGGCGGGGCGGCGATTTGTTTGATGGCGGGAACTTTTTGGATGATGTATTTGGTGCGCCTAATCACCGGCAAAGACGACAACATTGAGCGGGTCCGGCGCTTCCAGCGCATCGCCGAAGAATATATGCGCGGCAGCAACTAACGCGGCGGACGGCAATGGCGCAACTCTATCCCGACTCGGTGCAACGGTTGATTACCGAACTTAATCGCCTGCCCGGCATCGGCGCGCGGAGCGCCGAGCGGTTGGCGTTTCACCTTCTCGCCGCGCCGCGCGACGAAGCGATGGGTTTGGCGTTGGCTATTCGCGAAGTCAAACATTCCCTGCGCGCCTGTCCGCGCTGTTTCAACGTAACCGACGCCCCGACCTGCCACATTTGCCGCGACGCCGAGCGGCGGCAACAAATTTTATGCGTGGTGGAATTGCCGCGCGACATTATCGCGCTCGAAAAATGCGGCGTGTATGACGGCGTTTATCACGTGTTGCAGGGGCGGCTCGACCCGCTTGCCAATATCGCGCCGGAAAATTTGCGCATCGCCGAGTTGTGCCGGCGGCTGACCGCCGAAAATATCGAAGAAGTGATTTTAGCGCTCAATCCCACGACGGCGGGCGACGCCACGACGCACTATTTGGCGGCGGCATTGCGCGCCCAATTTCCCGCCCTGAAAATCACCGCGCCGGCGCGGGGCTTGACCGCCGGCGTGGATATTGAAACCATCGCCACCAGTTCCCTCGCCGCCGCCCTGCGCGCCCGCGCCGATTGGGCGGAATGACGATAAAAATGACCGCCCGCTCGCCGTTGCCCACCGCTACCGCGCGAATAAATCCGCGGCGGGGGTTTTGCCGATGGCGGTGTAGCCGTCGGCGGTGAGTTTGCGCCCTTGCGGCGTTTTGATGACCAACCCTTCGCGGATTAAATACGGCTCATAGACGTTTTCCAACGTGTCGTCTTCTTCGCCGATATTCACGGCGAGCGTTTTCAGACCGACCGGCGAGCCGTTATGGCGACATAAACATTCCAAGTAACGCCGGTCCATTTCGCTCAGACCGTGTTCGTCCACGCCGAGCATTTTCAAGCCGTGCCGCGCCATTTCGCGATTGATAATGCCCTCGCCTTTGACTTGCGCCACGTCGCGGACGCGCGCCAAAAAGCGGTTGGCGATGCGCGGCGTGCCGCGACTGCGCCGCGCGAGTTCGTCCGCGCCGTCGGCGTCGAGCGGCGTTTTCATAATTTCCGCCGACCGCCGCAAAATTTCGCGCAAAAATTCCGGCGGGTAATAATCGAGCCGTTCCTGAATGCCGAAGCGCGCGCGAAACGGCGCGGTCAACAAGCCGTCGCGGGTCGTGGCGCCGATAAGCGTGAAGCGCGGCAACGTCAGGTGGACGCTTTTGGCGTAAAGCCCGCTTTCCATCACCACGTCAATCGCCCAGTCCTCCATCGCCGAATAAAGATATTCCTCGACGACCGCCGACAGCCGGTGAATTTCGTCGATGAATAAAATTTCTCCCGGTTTGAGCGCGGTCAACAAGCCGGCGAGGTCGGCGGGACGTTCGAGCGCCGGACCGGAAGTTACGCGCATTTCCGCGCCCATTTCGGCGCTGACGATGCCGGCGAGCGTGGTTTTGCCGAGTCCGGGCGGACCGGAAAATAAGATGTGGTCGAGCGGCTCGCTTCGCTGTTTGGCGGCGGCGATGTAGATTTGCAAGTTTTCTTTGATGGACGTCTGCCCCGGAAAATCGGCGAACGATTTCGGGCGCAAACGATTCTCAAAAACTATGTCGGGATTGGCGGTCGAAAAGGGTTCCATTATGATGACCTGCGGGGGAATTTTTATCACAGCGTCTTTTTTCGTAAAATTTTGCCGAGTGAAAAACGGCAACGGCAACGGCAATTAACAATTGACAATTAACAATTAACAATTGAGGGGTAATTGTCAAAAATGGCGAGAAGCGATTTTGACCGTCAAACTCCACCATTGTTAATTGTTAACTGTCAATTGTTAATTTACCTTTCGTCCGCCAATCTCAAAAACAAAAATGTCCGACGCTTTTTCCCTTGCCGCCTACGATTTCGCGTTGCCGCCGGAACTGATTGCCCAGTTTCCGGCGGAGCACCGCGACGCTTCGCGGTTGATGATTCTGCGCGACGGGAAAATCGCCCATTCTTCTTTTGACCGTTTGCCGGAATTTTTACGCGCGGGCGATTTGTTGGTTCGCAACAACACGCGGGTAATTCCGGCGCGGCTTTACGGCGAGCGCGCCAGCGGCGGCAAAGTGGAAATTTTACTGGTCCGTCCGTCCGACCAATTTCCCGACCGCGTCGCGTGGCGGTGTTTGGCGAAACCGCTAAAAAATCTGCGGCGCGGCGAGGAGATTATTTTCGCCGACGGCGCGTTGCGCGGCGCGCTCGGCGAAAAGGTCGAGGGGCAAGCGGTTTTTATTTTTGACGCGCCGACGACCGCCGAATTTTTGGCGACGGTCAATCGCGTCGGCGCGTTGCCGTTGCCGCCGTATATCGCCCGCGCCGAACAGCCGCTCGACCGCGAGCGTTATCAAACCGTGTATGCGCGGGTGCCGGGCGCCGTCGCGGCGCCGACGGCGGGTTTGCATTTTACCGAAGCCGTCTGGCAAGAACTGTCCGCGCGCGGTGTCGAAGTCGCCGACGTTACGTTGCACGTCGGACCCGGCACGTTCAAGCCGATTGCCGTCGATGACTTGCGTCAACACGCGATGGACGCCGAGTATTACGACATTCCCGTCGGCGCGGCGGCGGCGCTCGACCGCGCGTGGCGCGACGGGCGGCGGATTATCGCCGTCGGCACCACGTCGGCGCGGACGCTCGAAAGCGCGGCGGTCGCCGCGGAAAAAACCGTGCCGGCGGGCGGCGGGTGGACGCGATTGTTTATCACGCCGGGTTATCGGTGGAAAATCGTGAACGGCTTGTTGACGAATTTTCATCTGCCGAAATCAAGTTTGCTGACGCTGGTCTCGGCGCTATGCGGACGGGAGCGCCTCCTCGCGGCTTACGCCGAAGCCGTCGCGCAACGCTACCGGTTTTATTCGTATGGCGACGCGACGCTGTTGTGGCGTAGTGAGCAAAAAGTTGAAAGTTAAAAGTTAAAAGTTGAAATATCGCGCCATTAAAAATATTAAAACTCTCTCCCCTTTTTTTTTCAACTTTCAACTTTCAACTCTCAACTCTCAACTTTCAACTCTCAACTCTCAACTCGCCGCAACGCCATCAGCGCGACATCGGCGCAGGTTGGCGGGGCGGCGGCGAAGGCGGTTTTCGCGGCGGCGACGCAGTCCCGCGCCGTTGCCGCGTTCAGCGCCGCCAATAATTTTTCTTGTAGCGCGACCAAGTCGGCGCCGACGGCGCCGCGCGGGTCGGCGGCGTAAAAGAGCAACATATCGTCCCGCGCCAATTTCACCGACCGCGCCCGATATATCGCGCGACCGACCACGCCCAACGCGATGTCGGCGGACTCGGTTATCCACGCCGGTTTGCCCTGCCGCCGCCACGCCGGCGGCGGATTGCCGGCGTTGACATACGTAAAATTTCCCGTCTCGCTATCGAAAACCCCCGCCAGCGCCGTTACCGACATTGCCGCGTCATTGTGTTCGCATAATTGTTGGTTGGCGACGGCGAAGACCTCGGCGAGCGGCGTCCGCGCCGCGACGTAATTGCGTAAAAGCGTTTTCGCGATAATCATCAACAACGCCGCCGGCGCGCCGGCACCCGCGACCGCGGCGGTCAGCACAAACAGCCGGTTGCCGTCCAAGGCGTAAAAATCGTAAAAACACGCGCCGGCTTGTTGTCGCAGGTCAATGTCGAGTTCGACGCCGTGCTGCGAAAAAACGGCTTCGGAAAAATTCGGCGAGACGCCGGCGCGGATTTTTTCGGCGACGGCTAATTCCGCGCCGAGGCGCTCTTTTTCGGCGGTGCCGCGGTGAATGCCGGCGAGCATTTGCGAAAACGCCGCCGTCAGCGCCGCGATTTCGGCGCCGGTCGGCGCGGTCAATTGATGGGAAAAATCGCCGTCGGCAATCAGACCGGCGTCGGCGGTCAGCGCCCCGAGCGGCGCGGTCAGCGCGTTCGCCAATTTGACGCCGACGTAGCCGGTGGCGACGCCGACCACGCCGACCGTCCCCAACGCGGCGACGAGGGCGACGGTCAACAACCGGTTGGCGTAATTGATTTCCTGCGTTTCCAACTCCGCCATTTCGCGGTCGAATTTTTTCATCGGCGCGTTAATCGTGCTTACCGGCACGAACATTCCTAATTGCCACGGAAAATCGGGCACCGGACAAACGGTGAGCCAAAAATTTTCGTCCGGCGTCGAGTGTAAAGTCGGGGCGGCGGCGTCCGGCGCGGCGGCGTCCGGCGCGGCGGCGAGCATGGCGCGAATTTGCGGCAGTAAGTCGCGGTCTTCCGCGTGGTCGAAAATAATTTGCCGGTCTTCGCCGATGAAAAAAATATGCCAGTCGGGATGGCGGTTGCCGACGTCGGCTAAGTCGTCGATTTCCGTGTCGAGCAACACGCTACAAAAAACGACGCCGCCAAAACGGCGCGGCGCGGTCGATAAATCATAAAACGGCATCACGCAATCGATAACGTCGCCCAACAGCGCCGAGTCGGGGAAAATCGGCGTCCACGTCAAAGCGTCGCGGGCGCGCGCGGTCAGATACCATGGGCGCCCGCGCGGGTCGTAACCGCCGGTGTTCCACACCAGCGCCGGCGTCGCGCTGTTGACGAAAAAGGAAAAGCCGCTGTCGCCGCCGATGCCGCAAATGCGGATGTTGCCGCGGCGAACGGCGCCTTGCAACAACTCGGCGCAGTTGGCCGCGAGTTCCATTTCGCGTTGCGCCGTTTCGCGGTCGGCGGTCGGCGCGAGGAAACCGTAAGGGACTGACGTGCCGATATTTTCCGCCGACGGCGGCGCGACGGGACGGGGATGATAAAGTTCGGGATGCGTGAACAGTTGCGTGGCGTAAGCGGCGATTTGTCGGGTTTGCTCTTGCACGCGGCGGAATTTTTCGCCGAGTTCCCAGGCGTTGCTTTGCGTCAGCGCCAGCAGTTGCTCGCGTTGTTGCGCGACGATGGCGTCGCGGGTGTCGGTCGCCGCCATCTCGCGCAATTGCGAGTTGTGGACGATAAGCACGCGCCGCATATCGAGCAAGCCGAGAACGCCGGCGCCGCCGAGCAACAGCACCACGCCCAACGACACCGTCAACGTCGCGCGCAAAACTTTATCGCGAACCGTGCGTTTCATAAAATTAAAGGGGTAATTGCGCGGACGGCTCAAGACGCCTCTTCCAACGAATATAAATCTTCGATGTCGCCGAGCGGGAACAGGCGCATTAAGATGCGGCGGATTTCGCGCAGGGCGCGGGCGCTCAGCGTGCCGGTGCATTTTTCGATGACAATCGCGTCGTCGTCGATGTAGCCGCGCATACTCAACATCAATCCCAACGCCACGCTGACGCTGCCGTGATATTCGTCCTGCCATTTGACGTCGTCGGCGCATCGCCGCCGCACCAATTCGTTGACCACGATTTTTTTGGCGAAATCGCGGTCGGTGTGATGATACCACACCAACGCCGGCTCGTCGGCGAAAACGTCGGCGTCCGCCCGCGCCGCAACCGGCGCGACGACGAACCACAGCAACAAGATGAACCAAAAATAATTCTTCATATTTTCGCGGGCTAAAGCGGTTGCCGGACAACGCGGAAACGAATAATAGCGTCTTGCTTACGGCTCGGCAAGCGCGAGCCGCAAAAATTAGGAAACAAATGGACACTTGGTTTTTACCGACGTTGCTCTCGTCCGTCGTTTTGGGCTTTTATATTTTGACCGGCAAACCGGCGATGCGGGGCAACGCGATTGCGCCGGCAATTTTTTTGTCGTCGCTGTGCGGGACGCTTTTTTACCTCGCGGTCGGCGCGGCGCGCGGCGCGTGGCGCGCCAATTTCGCCATCGACGCGGCGACGTGGGGGCTGATTTTCGGCAAGTCGGCGATTGTGGCGGCGAGTTTTTACGGCGTCTATTACGGCTTGCGCGAATTGCCGCTGTCGCTCGCCGCGCCGTTGCGCGCCGCCTCGCCCCTGCTGACTTTTTTCGCCGCCGTGCTGTTATACGGCGAAATTCCGACGTGGGGACAAGCCGCCGCCGCCGCGATAATGATGGGCGGTTACGGCTGGTTTTCGGTCATCGGCGAAAAAGAAGGCATTTCCTTCGCCGCGCACCGCGGCATCCGTTATTTAATCTTCGGCACGATTTTGGGCGCGGCGGCTTCGCTCTACGACAAATATCTCTTCGGCGTGGCGCGCGTGCCGTTCGACCTCGGACAATTCTGGTTTATGGTAAATATGACCGTCATTCTCGGCGCGGGGTGGTTGGTCGCGCGGGTCCGGCGTCCGCAACTTTGGCATTGGCGCTGGGCGATACCGTTAAACGGCGTTCTGCTCGTCGCCGCCGACACGATTTATTTTTACGCGCTCACGTTGCCGGAGACGCCGATTTCGCTGGTCTCGGTTTTGCGCCGCAGTAGCGTGATTGTAACTTTCGCCGTCGGCGCCTATTTCTACCGCGACCGGCACCTTTTCGTGAAAAGCGCGGCGTTAGCCGTAGTCCTCTTCGGCATCGCGCTGTTGGCGTGGTGCCACTAAAAAGCGTTTTACGCCAAATAATTCTCGATTTGGTTGGCGACGATAACGCCGTAGTTCGCCGCGCCGAGCCAGCCGCTCATGATGATGGCGCAACTGCCGGTGTGATACATGCCGGGGATAAACTTGGGCAAGCCCTCGCTGACTTTCAGTCCCTCGAATTTCGTCCCGAACGACGCGCCGCCGAGATGTCCGGTGTAGCGCCGAAACGTGCGCGGCGTCGCCACCTCCAAATGGTCGATGAGATGCTCGATATTCGGCACATATTTTTGCAGATGTTTGACGGCGTCGGCGGTGTAGGCGGCTTTTAATTCGTAGTATTCGTCGTCGTTCAAATTCGCCCAATCGCCGAATTTCGCGTTCATCGACGCGACGACGGCGTAGCGGTCGTGTCCGGGGCGCGTGCTCGGATAATAAACCGAATACGTCCGGCTGGTCGGCGGCAACGCCGCGAGCGCCGCGGAATTAAATTCGGGATAGGTCGAAGTGAACAGCAAATCGCCGATGTCGGGAAGAACCTCGCCTTTTTTGATGCCGATATAAACCTGCACCGACGATTGCGAAATCCGCGTCGCCAGCGTCAAGTCCGCCAACTCCGTCGGGATATTTTCCTTGCCGAGCATCTCCATCACCGTGCGCGGCAAACTCGCGTTCGACAACACGGCGCGTGCGGCAATCGTCCGCTCGCCGCCGCTCGCGTCAACGACGACGCCGGCGGCGCGTCCGTCCGTCAGCGTGATTTTTTTCACCGGCGCGCGGACGGCGATGTCCACGCCGTTTTTTTCGAGTTCCGCCGTCAGCATTGCAATAAACAAATCCGTGCCGCCGCGAAAAGTATAGACGCCTTTATTCATAAAATTCGCGAAGACGATGCCGTAGGTTATCGCCGGTTCGTCGAGCGTCGAGCCGTTGGCGTAGGCAATCGGCTCCATCAAAAACCGCCAGACCTCACTCCGGTCGGGAAAAAATTGTTGAAACATTTCCCGCGTGGTTTGCGTTTGGTCGTCGTAAAAATTCATCGCCCGCAAGGCGGTGAAAAATTTTTCCACCGTCGCCGGCGCGACGTGAAAATAATTAACCAATTTGTCGGTGAAATCCGCCGTGTCGAACGTCGTGGTCAACGCGAATTGCGGATTGTCAAAGACGATATTTTTCAATTGCACGATGCGGTCGGCGATGTCGGCGCTCCAATACTTGCGACAGGTCTTGACCATGCCGAACGGAAAGCCGTGCAACGACACGTCGAAAATATGCTCGCCGCGCTTGAAATACGCGGCCAGTCCGCCGAGCATAAAATGTTGTTCGAGCAACAACACTTTGCGCCCGAAACGCGCCAGGCGGTTGGCGGCGGTCATCCCGCCGAGACCGGCGCCGATAACAATCACGTCGTAAGCGGAAGCAAGTTCGGAGAGGGGTTTCATAATGAGGCACCTTATCGGTTGATTTTTAATCGCGTTGTCCGGCGACACGGTTAATTAAGAATTAATTCTGCATTCTTAATTCTTAATTCTTAATTGCCCTCTCAATAATACCGCGAACTTCCCGAATGCCAAAGGTTTGGCGCGTGGCGGTTAAACCGCCCTAAATTCAAGGTAATCGACGGATAATGCCGATAAAGGGGCGAAGTCCTTTTTCCCTCGCTTGGGTTTATTTATGCCCCCCACTCTCGCCCCGCGTCCCGCTGTCGGCGCAATGACGTTCGCCGCCGCGCCGCGCCCGCCCGCCGCCGCCAGAGTTCTTGTCGCTTCCGCCCCGCCGCCGCCGCGTCCACAAACCGCCATCAGCGGCAAACGGGTTTTAATCGCCGTCGGCGACGCGGCATTGCGCGGCAAGGTCGCGAAATTATTGCAAGCGTTGTCGGTCGAAGTCGTCGAAGCCGCCGACGGCGCCGACGCCCGCGCGGCGCTCGACGCGCAATTCAACCGACATCAGCCGGTGGATTTGGTGCTGTGCGCGGCGAATTTGGCGCGGCTCGACAGCGTCGGGCTAATGCGCGCGATGCTCGGCAATCAGCATTTCGCCAAACTGCCGGTGGCGATGTTTTACAGCGCCAACGAATCGGCAAAAGTCAAACAATTGCGTCCGGCGCTGTTCGCGGCGTTTTTGTTGCCGCTCGATTTTCCCGCGTTTCTGACGGCGTTGTTGAAACAAGCCGCCGCGCCCGTCGCGAGCGCCGAACAGAAAACGGCGGACGCGCACGCCGCGCGCACGCCGCTGAATTTTCCGTATTTATTCGGCGGTTTTCCGCGTCCGCGCAATTACGCTTTGCGGGCGACCTATTACCGTTGCCCGTTTTGCGAATGCACGTTCACCGCGCCGCGCCTGATTGACCGCTCGCTCCGCGAAGACCCCAACGATTTTATGGGCATCGGCATTTACAACGAGGCGTTGGAGCGCGACTTTTTGCACAACATTCTCGTCGAGGCGTTGCTCTGCCCGCAATGTTTATACACCGCCGACCGCGGCGGCATGCGCCGAAGCAATTTGCAGGGCAACAGCACGTTAAGCGAGGTCGAGCAACTCAAAGACAAAGAATGGTCGCTCCCGTTTTTTGAGGTCAATCCGCGTTTGCAGGAAAAATTCGCCGCGCAAGCCGCCGAGCGGTTGAAAGCGGCGCGCGGCGCGACGGAAAAGGGCGAGGGCTTGTTCAAAATCAACGACGCCGACCCGCAGATTCCGCGCTTGCCGACAGACGCGCTGTTGGCGTATGACTTGGCGATACAGTGCGCCAACGATATTTTGCCGTCGCAATTGCGCGGGCAGGCGCAGGCGCGGTTGCGCCAGAAAATCGCGGCGTATTGGCTCAAACAGCATCACATTTACGGTTTGATGATTAAAGCCGCCGAAGCAAAGCCGGCGGAAAAATCGCAATTGGCGGCGTTGCGCGCCGGTCAGCGGGACAAACTGCAAGCGGCGTTCGCGGCGATAAACGAAGTGAACGACGTGGAATTTGACGTGGTGGAAGAAATCGTCTATTGCCAGACGCGGCGATTTTTTATCGCGGATATGTTGCTCGCGACGGCGAGCGACGACGCGACCGCGCCGTTGCGAACGGCGCGCAAAAAGGCGTTCGGCGAAATGAAACAAACGATGTCGCGAATGCGCCGCGAAAAACCCGAAGCGCTGAAAGTCGTCGAACGTTTTCTATTCACTTTGGAAAACCGGATGCTCGACATCGAAAAAGAAGAAAAAGCGAAGACCGTGGGCAACGAGCCGTGATCCGTGGGCAACGAGCCGTGAGCCGTGGGCAACGAGCCGTGAGCCGAGAACGGTTGGTCGCGGTCGCGGTTCGCGGACAACCGCCCGTTGTCCGCTCGCAAATCGCCTGTTTTTTCGGATTTTTTCGAGAGCGAAAAATTTTTACCGGCGGGAAATAAAGCGTCATTTGCTTCTTGCAAGCGTCAACTGTTCTCGTAATATCGCGCCGCGCTTCGGGAAAAATACTGTTTTTTACGGGTTTTTGGGCGTTTTTTCTATCAGGAAAAGGAGAAGAACATGGCTAAAGCGACTGCGGAAAAGCCGGCGAAAGCGTCGGCGAAGGCGGAGAAACCGTTGAGCAAGACCGAATTGCTGGCGGCGATTGCCGAAGAGACGGAACTCACCAAGAAAGACGTTGACAAGGTGCTCGACGCGCTCGGTGAGAACATCAAAAAATCTCTCGGCAAAAATGGTAGCGGCAAGTTTGTGTTGCCGGGTTTGGTGAAAATCGAAAAAATCAACATCCCCGCGAAACCCGCGCGCAAGCACGTCCCGAATCCGTTCAAACCCGGCGAATTTATGGACGTTCCCGCCAAGAAAGCCACGACGAAAGTCAAAGTGCGTCCGCTCAAAGCCCTCAAAGATGCGTAGTCGAACGGCAAACGGTAATTTCCGAAACGGACGCGATTGCGACCTCGCGCCCGTTTTTTTATTGGCTGGAATTGCGGTCGGTTGCCCTACTCGATTGCCACGCCTTTTAAGACAAGGGCGTGGCAATTGAATAGAACATCTCGATTGATATTCCTCCGCGTCCGCCGCGCCTCCGTGAGAGAAAAAAAATTAGGAAACAGGTCTATTGAACAACATCAATCCCCAGCTTGCGGTAGATGCTCGAATGCCGATGCTTGCCGCCGACCGTTTCACCGCCGGTTACGCGCCGCGCGAGCCGGTGTTGCGCGACGTGAGTTTCACCATCCGGACGGGCGAGCGCGTGGCGTTGCTCGGCGCCAACGGTTCCGGCAAAACCACGTTGTTGCTCGCCGTCGTCGGCGTGTTGTTGCCCGCGAGCGGTGAAATGCGCGTCGGCGGCGCGACGGTGGGCGCGGAAAATTTGGCGGCGGTGCGGCAAAAAGCCGGTCTGTTATTGCAGAATCCCGACGACCAACTTTTTATGCCGACGGTCGCCGAAGACGTGGCGTTCGGTCCGCGCAATTACCGCCTGCCCGAAGACGAAATTGCGCGTCGCGTCGCCGCGACTTTGGCGCGCTTAAATATCGCGCCGTTGAGCGGGCGGATTACCGGCAAACTTTCCGGCGGCGAAAAGCGCTTGGTGGAATTGGCGGGCGTTTTGGTCTTGTCGCCGGAAATTTTATTGTTGGACGAGCCGGCGACTTTTTTAGACCCGCGCTCGCGGCGTAATTTAATCGAAATTCTGCTGACGTTGCCGCAAACGTTGTTGATGGCGACGCACGATTTCGCGCTGGCGCAAGCGGTCTGCGAGCGGGCGTTGGTGTTAAAAGACGGGCAAGTTTTCGCCGACGACAAAATCGAAAAAATTCTCGGCGACGCGGCGGGATTGCGGGCGGCGGGGTTGTAAAAGGCGCGGCGTTTTCACCGCTTTTCTTTGACGAGATAGTGCGGACGGTTTTTGACTTCGTCGTGGATTTTCGCGATGTATTGTCCGAGGATGCCGGTGGCGAAGAGTTGCACGCCGCTAAAAAACGCGATGATGCATCCGAGCGTCGTCGTGCCGTCCGTCGGCATCGCGCCGACCAATTTCGCGACAATCAAATAGCCCAGCACCGCCAACGACAACAAGCAAGTGATAATCCCGCCCCACGAAATCAGCGACAACAACCGCGTCGAAAAACCAATCAGCCCGTCGAGCGCGTAAAGCGCCAACTTGCGCGACGACCATTTGGTTTCGCCGCCGGCGCGCGCCGCGTTTTCGCAATGAAGCCATTTCGTCTGAAAACCGACCCACGGGAAAAGTCCTTTGGAAAAGCGGTGGTGTTCGCCGACCGCCAGCAAGGCGTCTTTGTAGCGGCGCGAAAACAGCCGGAAATCGCCCGCGCCATCGACCATTTCATAGTCCGACAAAAAATTCATCGCGCGATAAAAAACGCGGCTGAGAAACGTGCGCATCGGCGCGTCGCCGGCGCGGGTGCGCACGACGGCGGCGCAGTCGTATTCGCCGCCGCGCACGGCGGACAACATCGCCGGAATTAGCGTCGGCGAATGTTGCAAGTCGGCGTCGAGAATAACGGTGTAATCCCCGCGGGCTTCGCGCAAACCGGCGAGCATCGCCATCTCTTTGCCGAAATTCCGTGAAAAAGAAACGTAATGCGCGCGCGGGTCGGTCGCGGCGAGGGTCTGCAAAATTTTGAGCGTGCCGTCCGTCGAGCCGTCATCGACAAAAATCATTTCGATGCCGGCGAGTTCGGCTAACGCCCGCGTCGCGGCGGCATAAAATTGTTCCAACACCGCGCTCTCGTTAAAGCACGGCACGACTAACGACAGGAGCGGCACGGACGATTCGACGGCGGGCATAATAGACCTGTTTGATAATTGCGAGGGACGTTAAAAATTAACAATTAACAATTAAAAATTAACAATTGAGGGATAATTCGTGCGGTGAATTTGATAATCAAATTTCTCAATTAGACCTGTTCGATAACCAAGAGTGAGCAAATGTTCGTGTCTAATTTTTCGTGCCGCAAGGAAAAATGACGAAGCAATACCGAGAGTATTGCAAGGAATTTTGACGCGGCGGGACGGAAAATTAGCCGAAAATTTGCCGCGAATTGGTTGTCGAACAGGTCTATTGTTAATTGTGAATGGTTAATTATAGAGAACACCCACACACAGCGAGGTCAATTTATGGCAAGCGAAAACAAAGCGGTAAAACAGTTGGCGGAATACGAAAAAAATTCTTTTCTGCCGGCGTGGAAGCCGTATGAAAAAGGCGGCGTCGAACCGCAACCGCGGGACGCGCTGGATTATTTGGTCGCGGTTTTGCTCGCGGAAAACAGCGACGTCGGCGCGGCGCTCTCCGCGTTGAGGCGGCTGAAGGCGGCGTTTATGGACTACAACGAAGTGCGCGCGGCGCGGTGGACGGAAGTGGCGCGGGCGCTCGCGCCGTTGCCCGCCGTCGAGGCGGTCGCCCGCCAAATGGTGGATATGTTGTTCCGCCTGTTCGACGATTGCGGCGCGATGAGTTTGCGTTATTTGACGCTGAAAAACGCCGCCGAGGCCAAACAGCGGTTGACAAAATTAGAGCCCGCGCTGTCGAAAGACGCGGTGCAAACGTTGGTGAGCGTTTTGGTGCCGAACGCCGCGCCGTTGCTCAGTCCGGCGGCGTTGGCGCTGGCGAAAAAACGCGGTTTGCTCGGCGCGAACGGCAACGCGGCGGCGTTGCGCAAATTGCTGACGGACGCGGAATTGCCGCCGGAAAAATGCGGCGAGTTAATTCTTTGCTTGGAACTCGAGGCGTCCGCGCCGAAAAGCCAAGCGACCGCGCGTAAAACCGCCGCGCCGAAAAAGAAAAAGTAAATCAATTACGAATTAAAAATTACGAATTATTATTTTTAATTTTTAATTTTTAATTGTTAATTGTTAATTGTTAATCCTACCGCCGCAAAAATTCTTTAATTCGCGCCAGCAAATCGTCGCGATTGGCGACGGAAATCGTCGGGCAGGGCACCGATTTTTGGAAATAGAAGCCGTATTTTTTTGCCACGATGCGCCGGTCGGCGACGATGACGACGCCGTGGTCGTCGGGGTGTCTAATCAGTCGTCCGAAGCCCTGCCGGAATTTGATAATCGCGTTCGGCATCGTGTAATCGATAAACGCATTGCCGCCGTCGTGCTCCACCCGCTCGCACCGCGCTTCGTTTAGCGGGTCGTTCGGCGCCGCGAACGGCAGACGCGCAATCACCAAACACGACAAACTTTCGCCAATCACATCCACGCCTTCCCAGAACGAATGCGTGCCGAGCAAGACCGAATGAATGTCCTGCTGAAACAACGTCGTGATGCTCTTGCGCGAACCGCTTTGCCCTTGCGCCAAAATTTCAATGCCGTCGTTCAACATTTCTTTGGTCACAAACTGAAACACCCGCCGCAACATTTCATAACTCGTGAACAAGCCGAGCGCCCGCCCTGCCGTTTGGCGAAAAACCGCGACCAATAAATCCGCCAATTCTTCGGCGTAATTTTTGCCCGCCTCGTTCGGCTCGCACAAAAACGTCGGCGCGAAAATCCGACACTGCTTCGCGTAATCAAACGCCAGCCCGACGTTGAGTTCGGTCAATTGCGTCCGGTCGAAACCGTCCAGACCGAGCCGCCGCCGCAGGAAATTAAACTGTCCGTTGGTCGTCATCGTCGCCGAGCAAAAAACGATGCTTTGCTTCTTCGCGTATAATTTGTCGCGCAACAACGCGCCGACGGCGAGCGGCGCGGCGATGATTTTCACGTCGCCCTGCCGGTTGCTTTGCCGCTCCAACCAATAGACGTAATCCGCGTTGTCGGCGGCGAGCGCGAACGCCAAATCCTCGCCGAACTGCCGCAAATTATTCGCCGCGCCTTCCAAGTCGCGCGTCATATCGTCGCGCCAGGGCGTTTCGTCCGGCAACTGTTTCAAGTCGTCAAGCAGTCCTTTCAGCGCGGTGAGCGCGCGCCCGAGCACCGCGGCGAACGGTTCTTTGGCGGCGGCGACTTCGCGCCATAAAGCCGAGCGTTGCGTGTCCGGCGAAAAGCGCAACGTCGGCGGTTGGTCGCGATGCGCCAAGCGCACGTTATCGACCGCGAGAAAAAACGCCTCGCTACGCGGATACAATTCCGTCATCGCGTCGAGCGCCGCCGCGTTGTGGACGGCGGCTTGGTCGCGGAGTTCGGGGCTAATCTCGCCGGCGTCCGCCAACTGATTACTGCAATTGACGAGCAAGCCGACGCGCGATTTTTTGCGTCCGGCGCGGGAGAGGCGACCGCCGACGGCGTCGAGTAAATGCGGAGTGATTTCGACGGACAGGTGACTTGTCGCCGCGTCTTCGAGATTGTGCGCCTCGTCGAAAATCAATTGATAAAACGGCGGCAACGCTGGACTCGCGCTGTCCAAATCGGCGAAAATTAACGAGTGATTGGCGACGACGATTTCCGCGTTCATCGCGGCGGCGCGGGCTTTGCGTAAGAAACACCGGCGGTAGTGGTGGCATTTTCGCCCGCTACAATCGTCGCCGTGCGAGCGCAATTTCAGCCATAGTTTCATAAAGTCGGGGCGCGAAAAAACGATATTTTCGGCGATGTCGCCGCTCTCGGTTTTGACGCTCCACGTCAGAAGCGACAACAGTTGCAGGCGGTCGTCGAGGTCAAGCTCGTTGTCGGCGTTGCGCAACAGATATTCGAGTTTGCGCAGACATAAATAATTGCTCCGCCCTTTGAGCAGGGCGGCTTTCACTTCGATGCCGAGCGCCTGTTTGACGAGCGCGAGGTCTTTCTCAAAAAGTTGTTCCTGTAAATTCTTGGTGTTGGTGCTGATGACGACCGGCACGCGGTTTTCCCGCGCCCAGATGACCGCCGGAATCAAATACGCCAGCGTCTTGCCGGTGCCGGTGCCGGCTTCGATGAGCAAATGTTTTTGTTGATTGAACGCCTCGACGACTTCGCCCGCCATCCGTATTTGCCCGGGGCGCGGCGTGAATTGGGCAAACGCTTGCGCGAGCGCGCCGTCTTCGCCGAAAACCCATTCGATTTTTTCCCGCGCGAGGCGCGTCCATTTTTCCGGCGCGGTATGGTTCAGCGCCACCGACGAGCGCAAATTATTTTCGGGATAGAGGGCAAAAAGCGTTTTTCCCTCGTCGCCGAAATGCCGCGCTGAAAGTTCGGACTCGACCCGCTGAAAATAATCGCAGTAAGGATGCGTCGGATTGACGGCGAGCAAAAAATTGATTTCGCTGACGACGGCCGGCGGCGTGTGGAGCGCGCGGTCGGCGAGCCGTTGCCACAACTCCGCCAAAGCCAGCGCGTCGGCGAGCGCGCGATGCGCGTCGGCGTTGGTGATGTTCAGCGCGGCGCAAAGGAAGGAGAGCGAGTGGCTCTCCAATTCGGGAAAAAGAATTCGCGCCAATCCGACGGTGTCGATGACGCGATGCGTGAAACGGTCGGTCGCGGCTTTCAGAAACCCGCGGTCGAATTGGGCTTGATGCGCGGCGCACAACGCGCCGGCGGGTAAAAACGCGAGAAATTCCGCCAGCACCTCGGCGAGCGGCGGCGCGTCCGCGACCATTTCGTTGGTGATGCCGGTGATGCGCGTGATGTCGGGCGACAGCGGTTTCGTCGGCTTGGCAAGCCGGCTGAACGTGGAAACGACTTTGCCGTCGCGAATAATCGCCGCCCCGATTTCGAGAATCTCGTCGCGTTGCATTTCGATGCCGGTGGTTTCAAGGTCGAGCGTAACGATTTCGGGATACATAATTTTTTCCAGAAGGAGGCGGGGAATTGCCTACCGACAAAAAAACGACCGCACGCGGAAGGCGCCACGCGCGGTCGTTACAGGCAAATGGTGGGCGATATTGGGCTCGAACCAATGACCTCCAGCTTGTCGAGCTGGCGCTCTAACCAACTGAGCTAATCGCCCTTTTTTTGTCAAAACGGTGTAACGAAATTCTCCGCGTCGAACGAACGCGAACGGCGCATATTAGCGGCGGCGCCCGCCGTTGCAAGACGTTTTCTGCGCGGGAAAGAGGGAAAAGTTGAAAGTTGAAAGTTGAAAGCGAAATATCGCATCCTTAATAATCTTAAACCCGCAAAAACCTTATTCCTTTCAACTTTTAACTTTCAACTTTTAGTTATCCCCCGCCGGTTGTTGCATCGTGAGGCAATGGATACTGCCGCCGCCGAGGACTAAATCGCGCGCGTAAATGCCGATTACTTCGCGGTCGGGGAAAATCTCGCGCAACACGCCGAGCGCCTCGCCGTCGGCGACATCGTTAAACGTCGGCACTAACACCACGCCGTTGCCGATATAAAAGTTGGCGTAACTCGCGGGCAAGCGCCGCCCCTGATAAATTACCGGTCGCGGCGTCGGCAAGGGAATAACCGTCAACTTGCCGCCATCGGCAAAACGCGCCGCCGCCAAACGTTCCTGATTTTCGGAGAGCGCCGCGTAATTCACGTCGGCGACATCGCGTTCATTGACGGCGACCACGACGCGCGGTGCGACGAAACGGCAGACATCGTCAACGTGTCCGTGCGTATCGTCGCCCGCCAAGCCCCGCCCCAACCAAACGACCTGTTCCGCGCCGAGGTATTCGCGCAACACCTGCTCGTTGTCGGCGGCGGACGCGCCGCGATTGCGGACTTGCGTTTGCTGGTCTAACAAACATTCCGCGGTCGTCAGCAAAACCTTTTCCCCGTTGCCGTCAATCGCGCCGCCTTCAAGCACCCACGGCGCGCCGCGCCACCGCGCGACCGTGCGCGGCAGAGAAAATTTTTCGGCGAGGCGTTGCGGCAGAGCGTTGTCGTCCTGCCAATCGTCGAGATACGCCCAGCCGTTGAATTGAAAATCGACGGCTGCGAGGCGCCCGTCGCGCCGAACGAATTGCGGGGCGCAATCGCGTAGCCAGCCCCAAAAAGTCGGAAACGGGAAAAACTCGACGTTCGCCATTACCGCGTCCGCGTCGCGCAACCACGCCGTCGCGCGTTCTTGTTCGGCGGGACTGTTGACGGTGAAGCGCACTTTTTCGCGGCGGGACAGCGCGCGCGCGATTTCCGCGAAACTCCAATGAATAGTCGCGCTCTTTTCATACCAGTTGTCGGGATTGCGCGCGCTCGGCAACGCGAGCCACGTCGCCTCGTGCTTTTCCCATTCGGCAGGTAGGCGCATTGGATGTCCTTTTAGCGGGCAGTGGAGAGTGAGCGTCGGCGAAGATGATAGCCAAAGGAATCGTTGATAAAACCCGCCAAGTTTTCCGCCCGTTCACGCGGCAAGTATTAGACCTGTTCGATAACCAAGAGCGAGCGAATTTTCGGGTCTAATTTTCCGTCCCGCAAGGAAAAATGACGAAGCAATACCGAGAGTATTGCAAGGAATTTTGACGTAGCGGGACGAAAAATTAACCGAAAAGATGCCGCGAATTGGTTGTCGAACAGGTCTATTATACGGTCGCGCAGTGGTCGAAGTTCGTAAATCTTCCCCTCAATTTTATACGACAACGGGTCTGCCCACGCGCCCGCCGTCTTTGATTAACAAGGTCAAATAAGCGTCGATTTTGTCGAATCGGTAATTTTTTCAACAAATAATTACCGCGCTTGAAATAGCCGTTGGCTTGCGCGGTGTGAAAAATCGCCGCGTCGGGCGGCGCAAAAAACACCAAGTCGTTATCAAAGTTGCGCTTCGCGGGTTTGAGAATAAAGTTCTCCCTTCGTAATTTGGAAAGCGCTTCGCGGCGCAACAGTTTCATAATTGCTTTTTTAACGGTCCCCGGCTCGCCTTCCGTGAGAAAAGAAAAAATGCTTGATTTTCGCGAAAATCCCGCCGCGCCGCTGACGATTACCCAGTTGACGCGCCGCTTGAAAACGACGTTGGAAAATAACTTTTCCGCCGTTACCGCGACCGGCGAGATTTCGCAATTCACCGTCGCGCCGTCGGGGCATTGGTATTTTTCGCTGAAAGACGCCGGCGCGAAAATCGACGCCGTGATGTGGCAAACCGCCGCCGGTCGGACGCCGCGTCCGCAAGTCGGCGAGGTCGTCGAGGTCGGCGGCAAAATCAGCGTCTATGAGCCGCGCGGCAATTATCAACTGCAAGTCAATTGGTTGCGCCCGACCGGCGCCGGCGACGCGCGCGCCAAGCGGTTGGCGTTGCTCGAAAAATTACGCGCCGAGGGCTGGCTCGCGCCGGAGCGCAAAAAAAAGTTGCCGCCGTTCGCGCGGGTGTTCGGCTTGGTAACCAGTCCGACGGGCGCGGCGGTGCGCGATATGATTAAAATTATTCGCAAACGCTTTCCGCCGGCGCGGATGCTCTTGTCGCCGTGTTTGGTGCAGGGGGCGGGTGCGCCCGCCGCGATTGTCGCCGCGCTGAAAAAAATCGACGGACGGTGCGAAGTCATTTTATTAGGGCGGGGCGGCGGCGCGGCGGAGGATTTGGCGGCGTTTGACGACGAGGGCGTGGCGCGCGCCGTGGCGGCGTGCCGGACGCCGGTCATCAGTTCGGTCGGACACGAAATCGACACTTCGGTTTGCGATTTGGTCGCCGACGTTCGCGCCGCGACCCCGTCGGAAGCGGCGGAAATCGCCACGCGCGAACATCCGCAAATGTCCGCCGTGCTTGCCGGATTTTTCGCCGCCGCGCATCGGGCGACGGCGGCGCTTATCGCGGCGCGGCGCGAGCGTTTGGCGGCGCTCAACGCGACCGTGGCGCGTCAACATCCGGCGGCGCAACTCCGCCGGCAACAACAGCAATGCGACGAATTGAGCGCCGTTTTGCGCCGCGCGCTGTCCGCGCTCTTGGAGCGGCGGCGGGAACGGTATAAATTATTGGACGCGCGTTTGGCGGCGTTAAATCCGAACGCGGTGTTGCGGCGCGGTTTCAGCATCACGCGCAACGCGGCGGGGAAAATTTTGCGCTCGGCGCAAGAAGCGACGACCGGCGAAAAATTGCAAATTACGCTGGCAGACGGCGAAGTTAGCGCAAGAGTTGAGAGAGCAGAGTTTAGAGTTGAAAGTTTAGAGTTTAGCGGAGGTCGCGCTTCGCGCATTTTGAAAAAATAACTCCACATCTCAACTCTCAACTCTAAACTTTCAACTCTCAACTCTTTCAGTGAGGTTCACGATGAACATCGCCGTTTTCCCCGGAATGTTTGAGCCGATAACTTACGGGCATTTGGACGTGATTGAGCGCGGCGCGACGCTGTGCGACGAATTGATTGTCGCGGTCGGGTGCAATCCGGCGAAAACGTCGGTGTTCACGCCGGCGGAGCGGGTCGAAATGATTCGGCGGCAAGTGCGGCATTTGCCCAAAGTGCGCGTGGCGGCGTTCGACGGTTTGACGGTGGATTTCGTCAGGCAAGCCGGCGCGAAAGTCATCTTGCGCGGCATTCGCACGTATGCCGACTTTGAATACGAATTTCAATTAGCCATCGCCAACCGCACCATCGCCGGCGTCGAAACGGTGTTCATTATGGCGAGCGCGGAAAAGGCGTTTATCAGTTCGAGTTTGATTAGGGAGGCGTGCGCGATGGGCGGGCGGGTCGAGGCGTTTGTGCCGCCGGAAATTTGCCAAGAACTTTACGCGCGCCTCGGCAACGACCGCCAAACGAAAACGATGGGCTTGCGCGGCGACGAACCGCCGCGCGTCGGCGCGGACAAACACCCGCTACGCGGCGAAATTAACGAATGAAGAGGGTGATAAAATCACGCCGCCGCTTGAAAAACTACAAGCGCACGGTCTGGAAATCCGCTTTGGCGACGACCTCAAATCATACAAAAAACTCGTTCCGGCGTTGCGCGAATTTCCCGACGATATTCTTATTACCGCCGATGATGACTTTTATTACCAGCGCGATTGGCTCTTGCGGCTGAAAGACGGCTACGCGCAAAATCCGGCTAAAATTTGGTGCCATCGGGCGCATATCATTACGTTAGACGCGCAAAGAAAAATCCGTTCTTATAATCAATGGCAAGGTTGCGCCACCACCCCAAACACGCCGTCGGGCTTGGTTTTTCCGACCGGCGTCGGCGGAATTTTGTATCCGCCGCATTCGTTGCATCCATCAGTTATCGACGCAAAAGAATTTTTGGCGCTATGCCCGACCGCCGAGGATGTGTGGTTTTGGGCGATGGCGAAATTGCAGAGGACTGAATACGGCGTAATTGAAAATGGCTACGGTTTTGGCGGGAAGATGTTTGACCTTCAAAACGAGTGCGGCGAAAAACCGCTGTGGCAAATAAATACGGGAGAACAGGGCGCTAATGACCGGCAAATCGCGGCGGTGTTGGCGAAATTTCCCGAGGTGAAAGCGGCGGTGGTCAGTTCCGGCGGCGGAGTCCCCGTGTAGCGGCGCCAACCGGATTTTTTCTTTTGGCGTAATTCACACCACACTCATTGCGAATTGGTTTGCGGAAAAGTTAGTGCGTAAACACACGGCAGTTCACGTTTATGCGAGGCAAAATCCGCAAACCAATTCGTAATGAGTATAGTTCGAGAATTTACGGGAAAAATTTGGAGCGGGCGAAGGGAATCGAACCCTCATTATCAGCTTGGAAGGCTGGAGCTTTACCACTAAGCTACGCCCGCGAATAAATTTTAAGCATTGAAAAATTGCGCAAAAAATTACGCAACTGCGCAAAAAAAAATTGTGCAACACATAATGCGGCAAATGTATTGATTGCCGCCGGTCGCGCAAGGTTAAGGCACGACGCGCGTTACCAACACGGTTTTGGCGTTGTCGTCGCGACCGGCGCCGGTCAAATGCAACATTCGCGCCACGTCGTCCGCTTGCGCCGTCGCGCTCGGCAAGAGCGTCAGTAGCGGAACCGTCCGTTCGCCGACCGTTTTCACCACTTGCCCGTCGCGCAAATAGCCGTCAAACGGCAGGACCGTTTCGCGCGGCGCGATAAACCACCGCCGATAACGGAAAACCAACGCGCCGTCCCGCGCGCTCAACGTTCCGCGCGTCCGCGTCGCACATCCTTTTAGACCGCGGGCGCTGAACGCGCGGATGGGCAACGCGACCCGCCCGAAAAATAAATCGTAAAACCGCGTCCACGCATATAAGACAAACCGCCCGCACCAACCGCATAACAAGGCGCAAATCGCGATAATCAATAACGACACGCACAGTCCTAAAAACGGCGAGAGCGCCGTCAGCGCCGCCAAACCGAGCATCAGCGTCGCGCGTCCGCCGCGCAAGAGCGCGTCAACAAACGGAAACGGCGAAATAATAATCATCACGTCAACGAGGTGCCAGCAAATCCACACCACGCCCGCCGCGACCAAACCCGCGAGCCATAAAAGTCCCCAGTTTGCCGTCGCGAGCGCCCCGCTTTCGCCCGCCATCGCCGTCGGAAAAATGCTCACGCTCGTCAGCCACGACGCCTCGCCGACGTTGCCGGCGAAAATTCCCGCCGCGAGCGGTAGAGTTACCGTCGCGCCGCCGACGGCAAGAATTTCGTTCAACGCCTCAATCGGCTTTTTGAGCATCGGCGTCAGCGCCTCGCCGCCCGTGGCGTTCAGAAAGACCAAACCCGCCAACGCCAGCATTATTCCCCAACACCACGGCTGATAATGCCACGCTAATTTCTCGCGCTCCGGCGCGGCGGTTTTGTAATAAACATAAGCGCCGTGCGCGCCAAGTCCGAGAAACGGACACATCGCCTCGCCGGTCAACTGCGCCACGGCGGCGGCGATTCTATCGCCCTTTTGCCAATGGTCGCGGACACTGGGTTGATTTAATTCTTGAAAAATATCCGGCGAATCCGCGCCGTGCGCGGCGAACGCGCCGAGGATGAGGAGTAGGAGGCAGAGAGGGAATTTTTTCATTTTATTTGTCGGGGAATAATTTTAGAGTTGAGAGTTTAGAGTTGAAAGTTGAGTATCGGTTGCGCTTCGCGCGTCTTAAAAAAACTCCACTCTCTCAACTCTCAACTCTGCTCTTTCTGTTCGCGCATCATTTCCGGCAGTTGCCAGAGATACGCGCCCAAACTGAGCAAGCCGCAGAGCGCCGCGACCGCCGAGCCGAGCCACGCCAAAACAATCAGCGCCGGTTCGCCGACCGCGACAAGGCGGAGGTCGTTGACGAACAGAGCGAAACCGAACACGCCCATCGCGGCGCCTTGCAACGCCATTTTCAATTTGCCCGCCCAGCCCGCCATCAGCACGACGCCTTTCAGCGCCGCAATGCGCCGCATCGTTTGCACGCCGGCTTCACGATACAGCATTATCACCGTGAACCAAATGCTCACCTCAAAACGCCCCGACAACGCTAACCCCATCAGCAACAAGGTGAAAAACAAACTGTCGGCAATCGGGTCCAGCATTTTACCGGCGTCGGTAACAATGCCGTAACGCCGCGCCACGCGCCCGTCGTAAAAATCGGTGAGAAACGTCAGCACGCCGATAATCGCAATCGCAATCGCCGACCACACCGGATAACCGTCGGGATAATTCTCCGGCGACATCCGCACGAACAACCACAGCACCACCAGTCCGGCGGGAAAACGGAAAAAGGTCATCAAATTCGGCAAGTTCAGCAAACGCGGATTCATCGGTTAGTCCTCAAATTTTAATGGTTAATTCGACCGGTTTTTTAACTTCTTTTTCTCACGGAGGCACAGAGGACTCGGAGAAATACCGATTGGGAAATGCTCTATTCAATTGCCACGCGCTTTAGCGCGTGGATAGCGTTGGCAAATGACCGGCTTTAGCCAAATGTTTTTCTTTGGGCTAAAGCCCTTTATTTTTTTGCCCGCCGACCACGCCTTAAAAGGCGTGGCAATTGAATAGAGCAACCGCAATCGGTGTTTCTCTGTGTCCTCCGTGAGATACTTATTTTTAGGTATTATTTATCGTTTTTCGCCAGCCCATCGCGACGGCGAGCAACTGCCAGGCGTTCCAGAGATTTTGCCAGAGCAAATAAAAAATCGGCGCCATCGCCACCACCGGATTGGCAAAAGCCAACGCCAAATAAATCGCGAAAATCGTGTTTTTTTGCCCCAACGCCTGACTGCATTCGCGCGGAAATTCCTTGCCGCCCAAATAGTAGCCCAGCGTAAAATTAAAGCCGCACAACGCCAAACTGAGGAGCGCCACGCGGAGCATTTGCCCGCCGGACACGGCGCCGGAATGGTGGAGAAAATCCACCGTGTAGGCGCCGACGATAAACAACACCAACCACCACAGCGTGAACGCGACGCGCCCCAATTTATATTTGGCGCTCCATTCGCCGACCGGCGGATACAGCCGCCGCGCCAACTGCGCGAGGACAAACGGCACGGCGAAAATCATGCCCAAACTTTGCCCGATGTTGAGCGCCAATTCGTCGAGCGGCTCGCCGCCGGTCGCCCGCATCGTCGGCAAAAAAAACAACAGCGCGACGGCGATAAAAAGGTTATCCACAACAAAGGCGGTGGCGCAAAAGCCGACTTTGCCGCGCAAAAAACTGACGACCGTCGTCATCGCCGACGCCACCGGCGCGAGTTGACAAAAAAACAACATTTCGAGCCAGTCGTTGGTGCCGAATTTTTGCGCGATAAGCCACGGGATGATGCCGGACAACAAGCCGGCGCCGACCAAATACCAGTGCTGGCGGCGAAAATGCAAATCGTGCAAATTGACCGGCAACAGCGCGATAAACAGCATCCCCATAATGAAATACGGCAAATACGGCACGCCCGCTCGCGCGTCCGTCAACAGCGCGCCCGCCGCGAGCGCCACGGGGATAGACAGCGGACGAATCAATTGGCGTATCATCGTTAAATTCGCGGTTGCGCCGTATCGTCGCGCGGCGGACAAAAAAATAATCCGCCCATTGTAGCGGGGCGGCGGGATTTTTATACGAGGAAGCGCGGCGACGTGAGAGCAATTAACCGTTGAAAATTAACCGTTAAGGAATTGATTGGCAAAATTGTGCGAAGCGAATTTGAAAATCAAACTCCACCATGGTTAATTATGAATGGTTAATTGTTAATTGAGAATTGAATTTAATACCCGTTCCACGCCCGCGCCGGACGGGGGCGATTAGCGCTGTTGAACGACGACGGCGTGTCTTCGTAGAGGTGGAAACTGTCGAAACTACTGCTTAATTCGGGACCGTCGAGGTCGATGCCGTCGATGGCGTCAATCGGGTCAATCATCGTGGCGACGTTGCTCGCCAAGCGCGCGGTCGGCGGCGTTTGGTAGCGGGACGGCAAATCCGCCGCGTATGGCTCAAGTTCCGGCAAGTCGTTGTGGGCTTCCAACTGCATTCGCGCCGCCGAAACCGCCGGAGCGGTGGTCAACGACTGAATTTCGGCGATAGTCAACATCCGCCGCTGTTCGCCGTCGCCGTATTCCGGCATCGTCGGCAATTTCGGCGAAGCGGCGGGGTCGGTAAAATCGGCGGCGGTTACGCGCGGCGCGGCGAATTCTTTCACCGGCGGCTTGGTCGGCGCGGGCGCATTGCTCGATGCCGGTGCCGGCGGCAACGGCGCGTCGTTGCCGCAACCGGCGAAACCGATAGCGGCGGCGACCGCCAATAAGGTCTTTTTACCTGCTTTTTGCATCCCGAAATTCCCGTTTCCGTTTTCTCAGCGACCGTTAGGGCAATTAAGAATTACAAATTAAAATATTGAGGAGTAATTATCAAATGGCGCGAAGCAAATTTATCCGCAAACTCCGCCGCTTTTAATTGGTAATTTTTAATTTGTCATTGCTCTATATAACCAACGGCGGTCATTGTATTAAAAGGTTTTTCCTTTTCCACAGTCCGCGGGGAAAAATGCGCTCCCTCAAATTCACGATTGAATACGACGGCACGAATTTTTGCGGCTGGCAAATTCAGCCCAACGGTCGCTCGGTGCAGGCGGAAATCGAGCGGGTATTGACGCGTTTGACCGGCGCGCCGACACGCCTCTACGGCGCCGGACGCACCGACGCCGGCGTGCACGCGCGCGGGCAAGTCGCCGTCGCGCGGGTCGCCTCGCCGATACCGACGGCGAATTTTGTCGCGGCGATGAACGGTTTATTGCCGGACGATGTCGCCGTCCGCGCCGTCGCCGAAGTGCCCGAAAATTTCAATCCGCGCCACGACGCCAAGCGCAAACTTTATCGCTATACGCTGTGGCATTCGCCATCGCGTCCGGCGCTCGACCGGCGGGTTTGGCGTGTGCCGTATCCGCTGGACTGCGCCGCGATGCGCGGCGCGGCGGCGGCGCTCCTCGGCGAACACGACTTCACGTCGCTCAGCAATCAACAACGCGCCGGTGAAAATAACGTTCGCACCATTGACCGCTGTGATTTGATTTTCGCCGCCGACTACGCGCCGTTTGACCGCGATGTTACTACGAGCGGCGGCAAAATTTTTATGGAGGTGGAAGGGCGCAGTTTTCTCTACAATATGGTGCGCAACATCGCGGGACTGTTGGTTGACGTGGGGCGCGGACGGTTTGCCGCGGCGGCGGTTCCCGCCATTATCGCCGCAAAAGCGCGGGCGCGGGCGGGACAAAGCGCGCCGGCGGCGGGGCTTTGTTTGGAATGGGTGAAGTATGATTAGCGTGGACGGGCGATGGACTTGTTGTTTGAGGAATTAAAAATTTTGGCGTTTGATGGGCAAATTCGCTTCGCGCAGTTTTGATAATTTTAATTGGTAATTCCTGATACCTCCGTGAGAAAAAAGATGAAACAGGTCTATAAGAAAACACTCTGCTCACTGTTCTGGTTAATGGTCTCCGGGGTCGCGTTGGCGACGGACTCGCCGCCGGTGTTGTTCACCGCGACCGAACAGGTAACGCTGAAATTGCGCCCCGCGACCGGCGAATTGACGCTGACGAGCGACGGTGAAAAATTGCCGTTTTCGACGGTCAAAAAGCGCGGCGACGAACTGACGGTTTGCGTGCCGAAATTACCGCCGCGCGAAGGCGTCGTGCGCGTGGACTTTGCCGGACAAGAACCGCGTTTTATTCCGTTGCTCGACTATTTCCGCGTCGCGCTGTCGTTTGACGACGGTCCGGCGCAAAGCGGCGACGCGGACGCAGTCCGAGCGGACATAGTCCGAGCGGACATAGTCCGAGCGGACGCAGTCCGCCACGCAGTCCCGCCGCGCAGTCCGACCTTGTCGGTTTTGCGGACGTTGGCGGATTTTCGGAGCGGCGCGAATAATGAGAACATCGGCGTGGCGGCAATTTTTTTCGTCTTGACTTCGCCGGACACGTTTTTGCGCGACACGTTCAAAAAAGGCGAGACCGCGGCGGGCGGCGAGATTTTGCGGGAAATCGACCGGCAGGGACACGTTATCGGCGTCCACTGGGGCGGCGGCTACGGCAAGCAAACGACCACGCATCCGCGCCACGCCGCGTTGCCGGCGGCGAACTCGTGGCAAAATAATTTGCTCGAAACCGAATTGCAACAGTGTCTCGACCGGATTGAGTATTTGACCGGCAAACGTCCGCGTTACGTGCGCCCGCCGTTGTGGAAATACGAAAAAGACGGCGTGAGTTGCCTGCCGACGTATCGGCGATTGGGCTTGAAGATGCTGTTGACCGACGCGAAATATCCCGACGGCGGCTATAAAATTATTTCGGTGTGGATACCGCGCAAAAAACAATTGTTCGCCAAAAATTTGCGGGCGGCGTTTCGGCGCGGCGAAAAAAATTTATTACTTTCGATGCACGACTCGAACACGCAAACGGCGGCGGCGTTGCCGGAAATTCTGCAAACCGTCAAAGACACGTTCGCGGCGATTGATTGGGGCGTGGCAAATTCGTCAGAACTCGGCGACCGGCTACGTTTCGCGCAAACCGCCGCCGAAATCGAGAGCATTTTGAACGACCGCGACGCCGATTAGACCGGTTTGGAAATTTTTGCGTTCCCCAATCCTTTCAACCGCCACGGCGCCAAAGGCGCGCGACGCAGACTCTAATAATTCGTCAAATCGTTGCGGCGGTTTTTCCCGTTATTTTATTTTGTCGATTGCCGCCGCGGTCTTCTGCCGCCGCGCCGCCGTTGCAGATAAAGCGCCGTATCGCGTCAGACGACCCCGTCTATTTAGCCGCCGCCCGTGCCGTTGTCGTCGCGGCGATAGTTTGCCAACAATTCTTCGGCGACCAACTGCCGCACCAACCGCTCGCTTAATATGCCGAACGGCGCGCCGTTTTCTTGGAGCGCCAACAGTTCGCCGTTCGGCGAGCCGCCCAAAATTTCCATCGCCGCGTTTAATTTGGTCGTCGGATACAGTTTATCGTTGCCGAGGGACTGCATCGCGTCGGCGACAAGCAACCACCGCCAACAACTCTGGTCGGTCAAAATTTCGCGCATTCCGGCGAGCGACACCGTGCCGACGGCTTGCCCGTCGCGGTTCATCACCGGCAGAGTCGTGAACTCCCCGCCGGCGAATTTGCGGATTAAATTCTCGACCGGCTCGTCGTCGCGCACCGCCGGCGCCGTCCGCCCAATCAGCGCGTCGGCGACCGTCCAATCGGCTAAAATGTCTTCTTCCGTGATGCTTTTCCCCATTTCTCCCGCTTTATAAGCCGCGTATTTGGCGAACGGCGGACCGATTAATTGCACGATTAACGTCGTCGCCGTTACGGTGATAATAATCATCTGACTTAACGACAAACTGTCGGTAATCATCGCGTCGCGCAAATGCTCGCTCGCCATAATCGTCAAGCCCACCGCCACGCCGCCTTGCGTGAACAACGCCCAGCCGCCGTAGCGGCGCACCGTCGGCGGCGCGCCGCTAAATCGCGCGCCTAAATATAAGCCAAAACATTTGCCGAACGTCCGGCAAATCACGTAGGCGACGACCGCGCCCCACACCCACGCCGGCGTTTGCGCGACATTCAAACCCGCGCCGATTAACACGAAAAATAAAACATAAATCGGAATGCTGAACGACCGCAGTAAGCCGAAAACTTCGGCGCTACGCCGCGGTTCGAGATTGATTACCGTGAACCCCGCCGTCATCGCCGCGAGAATCACGTCGAAACCCAGCGCGGCGGCGACGCCGACGACGAGCAAAATTACGCCGATGCTAATCGCGATTTTGCGCTCTTTTTGCGCCAGTCGGCGCAGTATTTTCGCCAAACAGCCGCCGACCACCGCGCCGAGTAAAATCGCGCCGAGCAATTCCTTGCCCACCGCGATTAACTCGACCGTAATCGTGCCGCCGTGTCCCGTCAGAATTTGCGCCGCGCCTTTGCCCAAACTATAAAGCGTCATCGAAAGCGCGGCGTCCAACGCGATAATCGCCACCACGGCGGTGGTAAATTTTCCTCGACAACGATACTCCCAAAAAACATCGATGGTGCTCGCCGGGTCGGTCGCCGTGGCGATGGCGCCGAGAACTAAACCCGCGGCAAGCGCGGCGGGAAGGGAAGCGGACACGCCATATACAATCGCGCCGGTGGAAATTCCCACGAGCGCGAACGAGCCAAAGCCCGCGCCCAACATCATCGCCATATATTGGCGAATATAGCGGCGAAATTCGCTTATTTTTAATTCGCCGCCGACTAAAAAACCGATTACCCCCAGCGCGAGCAAATTAAAACTGCGCAACGCTTCGATGTGTTGCCCGTGAATAAAACCGCAACCGGAATCGCCCGCCAAAACGCCGATGACGATGTAGCCGACGACTTGCGGAATCCGCAATTTCTGAAAAAGCCACGCGCCCAAAATGCCGGCAAAGGCGCTGACGCCGACGATGAGCATTACAAAATCGGAACCGGACATAGTTTTCCCTCAAAATTACGCATTCGTAATTTGGCAAAAAAAACGGCGCGGGTCGTCCGCGCCGGTCTCTTCGATTAGGTCTTT
The DNA here is from genome assembly GCA_025997475.1 of Planctomycetales bacterium. Classification (GTDB taxonomy): domain Bacteria; phylum Planctomycetota; class SZUA-567; order SZUA-567; family SZUA-567; genus MS499-59. Next base: position 8,362 of record BNUQ01000009.1, on the reverse strand, counting down.
TTCGCCTTGTGCAATTGCTGATTGCGCGTCTGCGGACAGTATTTCTTTTTTTCCAAACCTTTGTGTTCTTTTTTCAGGCGCGTAACGTAATTTGCTTCGCCGCAGTCCTTGCACACTAAATAATAGACCTCCGACGCATTCTTCTTTTTAGCCATGGGACGGTTCCTTTGTAAAAAATCGCCGACGAAAATCAGTAAATTTAACGGGGCGGGATTATGGCGCCGGCGCGCACACTTGCAATAGACCGCGCCATTCAAACAATTAGCGAAACTACAAATTAAAAATTACAAATTAAAAATTTTGGAGTTTGATTGGCAAATTCGCTTCGCGCCATTTTTGATAATTGCTCCAAAGTTTTTAACTTTTAACTTGGTAATTTTTAATCTGAAAACGCTCGCCGAGCCGCCGATGGATATTTCATTCAAAGTAACCCTAAAAAACCGCTACGGTTTGCACGTGCGTCCCGCGACCACCATCGCGGCGACGGCGAGTCAATTCAAGTCGGCGATAACGGTCGCCAACTCCCGCGGCGAACGAGCCGACGCGCGTTATCCGATGGAACTGTTAGTGCTCGCCGCGATGCGCGGCGAAGAATTAACCGTTATCGTCGGCGACGGCGACGATGCGGAAGCCGCCGCGTCCGCGTTACGCGAATTGTTCGACAGCGCGTTCGGCGGGATTGAGTAGCGCGGTTTAGAGTTTAGAGTGCGCGAAGCGAATTAAAAAAAACTCCCCGCTTACCACGGGGAGTTTTTTTTGTTTGGGGGCGGGGCTTTTACACCACCGTATTGGCTGACGCCGTTTTTTCCGCTGACGCCGCTTTTTCCACCGCCGGGGCTTCGTCCGCCGCGTGGCTCGCGGTCGCCGCGGTCGCGGTGTTCGTCGTCGCGTAGGGATTGTTTTTCGCCGCCGTCGCGTTCATTTGTTTCACTTCTTCGGGGCTGTAATACACCGAGGACGCCGCGTAATTCAGCGACAACGAACTGGCGAAATACTGCAAACTGTTCGCCAAATTGTTGTTCTGTTTATTCTGGTAATTCTTGAAGTCCTCCAAGCCGTTGAACACCAAAGTATGCGTCCGGTCGAGTTCGTCTTGCGTGTCCTTCGGGATTTTGCCGAGCGCGCCGAACGCCTGGTCGAAGCCCTTTTGAATTGCCGCGCCGATGTAATCCGCGAATTGCGTCCGCGCGTCCGGCGTGTCGCCCTGCTGTTTGAACTGCTTGCTGTTGCCGAAGAAGCCCAGCGAAAAATCCAAAATGCGTTGCGCGGTGTTTTCCGGCGAGAACATTTCGCGCATTTTGTCCAAGAACGCATTGCCGGTCGATGACGCGCCCTCGGTTTTGTCGTCTTTGGTCGCGCCGAAAAGTTTGTCCAACGAGTTCAAACCGGCGCCTTTGCCGTTCGCCACGCCGAGATAATCAAACGACGCTTCGAGCGAAAAATTGAGGTTGTGTTGCGTCATACTGCCGTCGGCGTTCATCACCGACATCACCGCGGAAATGTTCAACGAATACTGCGCGGACACGGCGAGCGCCGAATAGCCGTTTTTGCCCAAGCCGCCGAGCAAATCGCCGAGACCGAGTTTATCCGCGATGCCGCTCGCCAATCCTTCTAAATTGACGCCTTTGCCGCCCTCGTTGACCGACCCCAAGCCCATTGATTGGAACAACTGGTTGACGAAGCCGTCCTGCATTTCTTTCAGCCGGTCGAGCATCGACGCGCTCGGCGTTTCCGCCGTAACCACGCCGCCGGCGGCGGGAATGTATGCGTCTTTCTCTTTCGCCGCGTCTTTGTCGGTCGCCGTCGCCGCGCCGCCGTTCGGCGTCGAATTGGCGTGGGCGTTTTTTTGCGCGTCGTTGTCGGCGGTCGCGTCTTTTTTACCGGTCTTTTTCTCGACCTGCGCTTTTAGCGCCTCGACTTGTTCTTTAATCGAGTTGCCGGTCGAGTTGCCCGTCGTTTCTTTTTCTTTCGTCGCCGTTTCTTTTTCGTCTTCTTTGCCGTTGCGGGGGCGTAGATAAGGCGAAACCGCCGTTCCCGCCAAGCCGCCGATGCCGATACTCATAAAACACCTCCTGTTGGTTTGAATAAGTTTAAGTCCGAAAATGTTTTGCGCCGCTTGATACAGGGCTATTTACGTTTGCGCGCGGTCATTTCTTTAACTTTTTTTCAGATTTATTTTTGGCGGCGGAAAAAAGCCGCCCTTTTGCCTTCTTGTTTCGCAGGCAAGGGGCGTAAAATCAATTACGAATTAAAAATTAAGAAAGGAGTTATTTCCGATGAAAGTCGTGATTTTAGCCGGCGGTTACGGCACGCGCATTTCCGCAGAGGGCAGTTTAACGCCGAAGCCGATGATTGAAATCGGCGAGCGCCCGATATTGTGGCATATTATGAAGTATTATTCCCACTTCGGGCATAACGAATTTATCATTTGTTGCGGCTACCAAGGGTTCACCATCAAAGAGTATTTCGCCAATTACTATCTGCACCGTTCGGACGTAACTTTTGATTTTACCGGCGAGAACCGCATGACCGTGCATAAAAACGTCGCCGAGCCGTGGAAAGTTACTTTGGTTGACACCGGCATCGCCGCGCAAACCGGCGGACGCATCAAGCGGGTGCAAAAATATGTCGGCACGGAGCGGTTTATGCTGACCTATGGCGACGGCGTCGGCGACGTTGATTTGGCGGCGTTGCTCAAACAACACGAAAAATCCGAAAATACGGTAACGCTGACCGCCGTGCAACCCGGCGGGCGTTTCGGCGTTTTGGATATCGAAGGGAAAAACATCACTTCATTTCGGGAAAAAACGAAAGAAGACGGCGGTTGGATTAACGCCGGCTTTATGGTCGTCGAACCGGCGGTGTTTGACCTTCTCAAAGACGACGGCACGGTTTTTGAGCAGAAACCGTTGATGACGTTAAGCCAAAACGGCAAACTCGGCGCCTATCAACATCGCAAATTTTGGCAATGTATGGACACGCCGCGCGATAAAAATTTGTTGGAACAGTTGTGGCGAGAGAGCCGCTCGCCCTGGAAAGTATGGTGAGCGATTTCTGCCCATCAACGTCAAACGCCGCCATAGTTAATTCACTCGGCAACTTACCAATTCAACGACCCGACAGAGAACGATGATTGACCCCGCGAAACCCTACGATTTGACGTTTACGGTAACGCCGACTTATGAAAACAGCCGGTTGGATTTGTTCGTCAAAGCGATGGTGCCGTCGATGTCGCGGTCGAAAATCCAGCGCTATTGCGACGCGGAGCGGATTTTGGTCAACGACGAGCCGCGTCCCGACAATTGGCGCGTGCGGTTGGGCGACGCGGTTTTGCTGTCGTGCCGCGAGCCGGACAATGTCCGTGAAGTCGCCGAACGCATCGCGGCGAATTTAATCATTATTTACGAAGACGACGACATTCTCGCCATCAACAAGCCCGCCGGTTTGGTCGTCCACCCCGCCGGCGTCCACCGCCACGACACGTTGCTCAACGGTTTATATCGGCGCTATCGCGACATTTTACCGCCGCAACAGCATATTCATTTGGTCAACCGCCTCGACCAATACACCAGCGGCATCATTCTTGCCGCCAAGCATCTCGCCGCCGACCGGTTTTTGTCGGAACAATTTGAATTTCGCCGCGTGCGCAAGACCTACTTGGCGCTCGCCACCGGCGTTATCGCCGCCGACGGCGGACGGTTGGATTTTCCGTTGGGACCGCTCGCGCCCGGACGGACGCGCCTGCAAACGGTGCGCGACGACGAACTCGGCAAAATCGCTTCGACCGAATTTCAGGTCTTGGAAAGATTCGCGCCGCAAGACGGCGATAACGGTTTGACGTGGGCGCAAATCAAGCCGCACACCGGACGCCAACATCAAATTCGCGTGCATTTGGCGCACGTCGGACATCCGCTGTTAGCCGACCACCATTACGGCGTGGCGAAGAAATTATTTTTCGACGACGGAACGCAAATCGCCCGCTACGCCTTGCACGCCGCCGAATTGATTTTTACGCATCCGAACCAACAAGAAATGACGCTTTCCGCGCCGCTCGCCGCCGATATGACCGCCGGATTGGCACGCCTTCGCGCCGGCGCGCCGCGCCATTACGGGTGGCTCACGATTGAGGATGAGTAACTCCCCTCGACGGCGGCGACGCTATAGGGATTCGGGGCGATGGACGGTCGCCGTTAAAATCATTTCGCCCGCGGCGGGCGGAATAGTTTTATCAAAGCAAGCAAAAAAAACGGCTCGCCGAGGCGAGCCGTGCGCAAAGCGAAAAATTGGTAAGGGCGCAGGGATTCGAACCCTGGACCACCTCCTTAAAAAGGAGGTGCTCTACCGACTGAGCTACACCCTCAACCGTTTTCAATAAGTCGCGGAATAGTAGGATAACCGAGTCGCAAGTCAATAACCGTCCCGCCGGATTTTTCGCCGTTATTGACAGAAGCGCGACTTCTAATCAAATCAAAAGCCTCCGCCGTTAGTTTTCCCCCATTAAAGAGGAGTTGCTATGAGCGCCCCCACGATGACGTTAGACGATTTGCGAGTTGACGCCGACCATTTGTATCGCGAGGAAGTGATTACCGATTTGCGCGCGGCGACGTTGCGGCGGCTCGTGCCGCTCACCGCCGACGGGCAGGACGACCCGACGCGACCGGTGCTTTTCACCGCGCAAACCAGCGTCTATACGCAAATGGGAATGATTCCGCTGAACGCGGAATTGCAAGCCAAAGACGTGAAGAGCGCCGTTGTCGAATTTCCGGGCGCCATCAAAAAAGCGATGGACCAATTGATGAACGAAGCCCGCGAAATCCAACGGCAGGAGGCGTCGCGCATCGTCGTCCCCGACAGCCACACCGCCAGCCGAATTCAGTTGAGTTAGGTCCGTGGGCAGAATGGCGATATTTCGGCGGCGCTTTATCGCCGCCGATTGCCCCTCGGCGAAGCCGCCACGAAATCTAATCGCCCGCCGTTTTAACGGCGGGTAAAAATTACTCACTGTCAACTGCCCGCTAAAAAATCAGGAGCGCAAAATGACCGACTTAAATTTCCCGCGCTGGGAAGGATTGACTTTTGACGACGTGTTGTTGGTGCCGCAAAAAAGCGAAATCGTGCCGGCGAAAGTCAGCACGCAAACCCGGTTTTCCCGCCATATCGCGCTGAACATTCCGATTACCAGCGCCGCGATGGACACCGTTACCGAAGCGAAAATGGCAATCGCGCTCGCCCAGCAGGGCGGCATCGGCATCATTCACAAAAATATGCCGGCGACGGCGCAATGCGAGCAGGTCAACCACGTCAAACGGAGCGCCAACGGCATCATCACCGACCCGCTGACGTTGCGGCAGGACGAAAAAGTCGCCAGCGCCTTAGCGGTCATCGAAAACCGCCAAATTTCCGGCATTCCGATTTTAGACGAACACGCGCGCCTCGTCGGTATCATCACGCGCCGCGATTTGCGCTTCATCACCGACGGCGAGATTCCGATTAAAAACGTGATGACGGCGAAACCGCTGGTAACCGCGCCCGCCGCGACGACGCTTGAACAAGCCAAAAGAATTCTGACCGAAAACAAAGTCGAAAAATTATTGTTGGTCAACGGCGACCAACTCGCCGGCCTCATCACCATTCGCGACATCAACAATATGAGTCATTATCCGCTGGCGGCGCGCGACGAACGCGGGCGCTTGCGGTGCGGCGCGGCGGCGGGGGTGAACGACGACGAGCGTGTCGCGGCGTTAGTCGAAGCCGGCGTCGATGTGGTCATCGTGGACACGGCGCACGGTCATTCGCAAAACGTCATCGACGCGGTCGCGCGTTATCAAAAAGCGCACGGCGGGAAAATCGACATTGTGGCGGGCAACATCGCCACGGCGGAAGCGGCGACGGATTTAATTCGCGCTGGCGCGGACGCGGTGAAAGTCGGCATCGGACCGGGGTCGATTTGCACGACGCGCATCATCGCCGGCGTCGGCGTGCCGCAGTTGTCGGCAATCTGGGCGGTGGCGCAGGTGGCGAAAAAAGAAAACGTGCCGATTATCGCCGACGGCGGCATTCGGCAGTCCGGCGACATTGTCAAGGCGCTCGCCACCGGCGCGCAAACGGTGATGCTCGGCGGACTGCTCGCCGGCACGGACGAGGCGCCGGGTGAAATGTTCATCAATCAGGGACGCGCCTATAAAAGTTATCGCGGAATGGGGTCGCTCGGCGCGATGACGCAAGGAAGCGGCGACCGTTATCAACAGAGCGGCGTCGCGAGCGACAAAATGGTGCCGGAGGGCATCGAGGGGCGGGTGCCGTGCAAAGGACCCATCGAGCCGTTTGTCTATCAACTTATCGGCGGCTTGCGGAGCGGAATGGGCTATATGGGCGCGCCGACGATTGAGGACTTGCAGGCGCGCGCGAAATTTATCCGCATCTCCAACGCCGGCTTGCTCGAAAGCCACCCGCACGACATCCAAATCACCAAAGAAGCGCCGAATTACCGGATTGAGTAGAGCGGAGTTGAAAGTGCGCGAAGCGCGGCAAATTAAATTCCCCTCCACGGAGGGGGGGGGCATCGCGAAGCGATTGGAGCGGTGTTTTTGACAAACCCCTTCGCTGTCCCTTAATCCGCTTCAATTCCTTACCGGCTCTTACTTTTTTAGCGATGCTCTAACCCTTCCGCCGGCTCTCCCACCGCTAAAAGAAAGAGCAAAATGACCGACCCCTTATCGCTGAAAAATTTCAACGCGCTCGCCGTGCCGTTGCCGGAAAAACGCATCTGGGCGCGGCTCGGCTATAGCCGTTCGGCGTCCCTGCCGGCGGCGCAAACGCGGAAAATCCGCGACTGGATAAACGCGGCGTTTTTGCTGTGCGAGCCGCGCGGACGCGCCGTCGTCCTGCCGCTAATTCGTTGCGACGCGGACACCGTGGAACTCGCGGGCGGCGTCGTTTTTCATTCCGCGAAATTAGCCGACAATTTACGCGGTAGCGCGCGAGTGGCCGTGCTGGCGGCGACGATTGGCGAAGCGTTGCCGCGCGCGGCGAGCGCCCAAATCGCCGCCGGCAACGGTGCGGCGGCGTTGGTCTATGACGCGGTCGGCACGGAAACCGTCGAGGCGGCGCTCGACCACATCGACGAGTATTGCGCGCGCGCCTATCGAAGCGCCGGACGCGGGCGACCGCGCTTTTCGCCGGGTTACGGCGACTGGTCGCTGTCCGCGCAAGCGCAATTCGCCGAAATTTTGTCGCTGTCCGCGCTCGGCGTAACCGTTACCGACCGACTACAATTACTCCCGGAAAAATCCGTAACCGCCGTCAAAGGGCTTGTCGCTTGAAAATGCCGCGCCACCCGCAACAATCGCGCGTTTCCTTTGACGCAATCAAAAATTAGAAATTAAAAACTCAGGTTACGCGGTTAGCATCAATTGCTTTTGCAACGAAGGAATTAACAAAACTCCGCTAATCGCGCTGAAAGGGACGCAGTCCCGTAGCGCGAAATATATCAGCCTATGGTAAGGCGCACGCTCTTGGCGCCGCCACCATAGGTAGCGGTTCGCGGAGCGAACCATCCGACAGTCCCGACGTTAGGCGGCATCTCGCCGCCATTGGCGGCGAAAGCGGTTCGCCAAAACGCGGCGAACCGTCCAATTGCGGTTGGCGCTTCGCGCCGTCTTTACCTATGGTGGCGCGGCTGATAGCGCGTCGCCGCTTACCATAGGCTGATATGTTTCGCCCCGTTGGGGCGACTGGCGGAATGATTATCAATATCGCGTAATATGAGTTCCTAATTGATAAAATCCCTCTCGCCACAACTACCGAATTTATTTGGTTATGACCCCCAATTTTTTTATTTGCCGAAGGAGACCGTTATGACTCGCGACGAAGTGCGCCAAATTGTAGTGAAAATTATCGCGGAAATCGCGCCGGACGAGGACGCCGGTAAAATTCAGGACGACCAACCGTTGCGCGACCAGATGGGGTTGGACAGTATGGATTTTCTCGACATCGTGATGACGCTGAAAAAAGAGCATAAAATCACGGTGCCGGAAGCGGACTATCCGCAACTTGCGACGATGACCAGCACCGTCGATTACCTTCTGCCCAAATTTGCGTGAGCGTGATGACCGGAAGAAGGCGCGGCGAAGAGACCGCCGCGGATTACCGCGAGTGAGGCGACGGCGAGCGTTACGAACAACGGCGTCGCTTACGCGAGGTCCGCGTTGCCAAGCGCCGTAAACCGGAGACCGTAATGGCAAAGAAAGCGAAAACTCCGCCAATTCCGTCCGCGACCGGTGCGCCGAAAATACTGCTTCCGGTGGTCGATATGGTGTTCAAGTGGCTGTTCGGGAACGAGAAAAATTCCGACCTGTTGGCG
>BNUQ01000008.1 GCA_025997475.1 Planctomycetales bacterium | reverse complement strand
GAATATGCCGCGAAAATTTCTGCCGCTCCTCGGCTTCGTCGTAAAGAAAATCCAGCACCGCCACGAAATAAACTTTCTGCAATTTGAAATCCCATTCACTGCCTTGCGGCGCTTGCCGTTGCAACGGAAACGTCGAATAAAACAACGCGCGGTCTTTGAAATAGTGCTGATATGCCTTTTGCATTTCGACAATGAACGCCTCGCCGCGCTCGTTACGACAATGAATATCAAACACGGCGCGCCGACCGTCGGGGTATTCCGGCAGATTTTCGGGATTGGTGAGTTGCAATTCTTTGATACGGTCGGACGCGGGCAAAATCGTGTTGAGAAAATCAATCAACAAATCCTTGCTCGCCTCTTCGCCGAAAAGTTTCTTGAACCCGAAATCGGTGTAAGGATTGATAAATTTGGCTTCCACTTGACCGCTCCTTTTTTGCGGCGTTTTTCGTCGGGTATGATAAGAACCTGCCGCTGGCGGAATCGCGCGACCGCAGTTATCGCTCGTTGCGCGGACAAAACCCTAAAAATCCAACTTCGGCGGGGTCGGCGAGGCGGCGGCGGTGAACATCACGTCGGTCGAACTGTTGAGCGCCGTTTCACACGAGTCCTGCACCACGCCGACTAAAAAACCAATCGCCATTACTTGGCTGGCGATTTCGCCGTCAATCTGAAACAGTCCGCACGCGAGCGGAATTAACAACAACGACCCGCCCGCCACGCCCGACGTGCCGCACGCGCCGAGCGTCGCCACGACGCACAAAATAAGCGCCGCACCGAAACCGACCGGCAAGCCGACCGTCCACGCCGCCGCCAGCGCGAACACCGTAATCGTAACCGCCGCGCCGGACATATTCACGACGCTACCGAGCGGAATCGAAATCGAATACGTCGCCTCGGACAACGCCATTTTCTTGCACAGCGCGAGATTTATCGGCGTGTTCGCCGACGACGAGCGCGTGAAAAACGCCGGCAAAGCGCTTTCTTTCAGGCAGACGAAAATCAGCGGATACGGATTGCGCCGCGATTTAAGATACATAATCAGCGGCGTAACGATTAACAGCGAAATCAACATCGCGCCGACCAGCACCGCGAGCAAGCGCCCGTATTGCGCGAACGCCGACAAGCCCGTCGTCGCCACCGTTGCCGCGACCAAGCCGAAAATCCCTAACGGCGCCAAGCGAATGACGAACGACACCAATTTCAGCGCCGTCGCGTTGACTTCTTTCAGCAAGGTTTTGGTCGTAGCGGAAGCGTAGTGATGAAGCGCGATGCCGATGCCGATGCTCCACGCCAACACGCCGATAAAATTAGCGGACGCAATCGCGTGTAGCGGATTGTCAATCGCCATACGCAAAACATTTTTCAACACGTCGAACACGTTGACCGGCGCGGTCGCCGCGGTCGTTGCCGCGTCCGTCGATGAAAAATCGCCGAGCGGCAACGTTACCGGAAAAGCGAAACTGAACAGCACCGCGACCACCGCCGCCAATAACATTCCCGCAAAATACATAATGATAATGGGCTTCATTCCGGTTTTGACGGCGATTTCTTTGGTGGCGAGCGCGACGACGACCAGAATAAAAATCAACACCGGCGCGACGGCTTTCAACGCGCCGACAAACAATTCGCCGAGAAACCCCGCGCGCAACGCGACGGCGGGCGCGAGCAACGCCAGCGCGACGCCGGCAAACATCCCGATAATAATTTGCCAGACCAAATTCAGATGCCAAAGTCGTTGCCACATCGGAGTCATCCCGAAAGAAAATTAACAATTAACAATTAACAATTAACAATTAACAATTAAGAATTAAGAATTAAGAATTGTTAGCGGAGTAATTATCAAAATTTCAGTAGCGGTGGCTCTATTCAAACCGAGCGAAGCGAAGGTTCGTGCGCTTCCCAAATTGCCACGCCCTTTAGGGCGTGGTGAGTGCCTCTCTAAAAATGGGCTTTAGCCCAAACAATCATTCGGCTAAAGCCGATTGGATTTAGACCGCATTTTTTTATTTTGGGCTAAAGCCCTTTTTCCGCTTTGCCCGTTCTCCACGCCTTAAAAGGCGTGGCAATTGAATAGAGCAACCACTTTGAACGCGGGGCGTTTGAATAGAGCATCTCCCCGTTTCTCCGTATCCTTTATGCCGCCTGCGAGAAACAGGTCTCAATCAAGTTTGGAAACAATTTAATTTTTAATTGTTAATTGTTAATTGTTAATTGCGCCCCGCCCTACCCTTCAATCCTGAACAGCGACGTTTTGGCGCGGGAGAATTCCTGCCGGTCGATTTCCGTCAGCGCGTTTTGCACGTCGCCTTCGCGCGCGATGTCGGTAATTGCGATAATCATCGCGCTGTCGCGCTCGTCGTTGCGCTCGTGTTGGACGACGCTGGCGATGCCGACGCGGTGTTCGCTGAGCGACGCGGCGATTTGCGCCAACACGCCGACGTGATCGGCGACGGTGAAGCGCAGATAATAGCGCGTCGTGTAATCCGCGAGCGCCCCCAATGCAAAGTGCGGTTTTTCCGGCGGCAACCACGACAAATTATCCAAACCCGCGCCGAGAATTTTCGCGGTGCTGATGATGTCGGCGACGACCGCGCTGGCGGTCGGATTTTTCCCCGCGCCGCGCCCGATGAACACCGCTTCCTGCACCAAATCGCCGAACAGCGAAATCGCGTTCAACGAACCGTGCACGCCCGCGAGCACGTGCCACTCGTTCAACAAACCCGGATGCACCGATAAAAATAATTTGCCGTCCATCACTTTGCTGACCGCGAGCAATTTGATGACGTAGCCCATTTCTTTGGTGCAGGCGATGTCCGTCGCGGAAATGCCGGCGATGCCGGTAATCGGCAAGCGGTCAAAATCAATCCACGTTTCAAAGCCCAGCGCCGACAAAATCGCCAACTTGTGTCCGGTGTCAAAACCCTCGACATCGGTGCGCGGATTGGCTTCGGCGAAGCCGAGCGCCTGCGCCTGTTTTAGCGCGCCGTCGTAATCCTGCCCTTTGGTAATCATTTCGGTCAAAATGTAATTGCAAGTCCCGTTGAGGATGCCGATGCACGAGGAAAAATTATTGCTAATCAGCCCGTCGCGAATCGCCTGAATGCACGGAATCCCGCCGCCGACCGCCGCCTCAAACGCCAACGGCGCGTGGTGTTCGCGCGCGGCGGCGAAGAGTTTTAACCCTTTTTCGGCAAGGAGCGCCTTGTTCGCGGTAACGACGGCTTTGCCGTTATCCAATGCCGAGGCAATGATTTTTTCGGCGACGCCGGTGCCGCCGACGAGTTCGACGACGATGTCGATGTCGGGACGGGCGACGACCGCGTTGAAATCGTCGAAAATCAAATTTTCCGGCGCGCCGGCGGCGACGGCTTTTTCGCGGTCGCGGTCAACGACGGCGGCAAGTTCGACGGCGACCCCGCCGCGCCGCCGCAACAATTCGCCCCGTTGCAACAATGTTTCCACGACGCCGGAGCCGACCGTGCCGACGCCGACGACCGCGACGCGGGTTTTGGCTTTTTGCATAACGCCTCCTGTAATTTACGAATTACGAATGCGGAAATTTTTGATAAATTACGTCGCGCTAAAAATGTGGAATATATTAGCGTGGCGCGGGCGGACAAGCGGTAGCGTCCGCGACGCGCGATAAAAGCGGCAGGACGCCACTACAAACCGCCGCGCCGTTCGTCTATACTGCGCGCCGAATTTTCTCCCCCAAAATATCGACCCAAAAAAACAGGACGCTATGCCTAAATACTTCACGGCGCTTTTATGGATAGTCGCGCTCGCGGCGGCGGCAGTCGGTTATCTCGGAATTTTTCCCGCGGTCTTCGGCAACCCCGCGCCGCCCAACGCGGCGACGCTTACGGCAATGTCGCTTTTAACGGCGGCATTAATCGCGGCGACGGTCGGACAAGCGCCGCTCGCGACGACGGGACGGTTTGATTTCAGCGTCGGCGGCGTTTTTCTCTTGGCGCATTATTTTTGCGCCGCGCCCCATCCGCTCTGGGCAACGGTCGCGGCGCTGTTCGTTCTCGCGCTCGCGGCGGCGACCCTCAACACGCTCGGACATTGCGTCCTGCGCTTGCCGAATTTGCTCATCACCGCGCTCGTCGGCTTAATCGCCGCCGTTCTGCCGCCGTTTATCGACTTGAAGCGGGGCGACGCGCTCGTCCAATTCGCGGCAAGCATCGGCGAATTTTTACCGCCGTCGCTCGCGCAGACCTCGCCGATGGATTTGTCCGCCGCGACCCGTTTTGTCGTTTTATTGGCGATGTTGTTGTTGACGTATTTTTTCTTGCGCTCTTCGGTGGCGGGTTGGCAGTTGCGGGCGCTCGGCGACGACGCGAAAAAAGCCCGCGCGTTCGTGCCGCGCGGACGGCTGTGGGTCGCGTATTTTTTTAGCGCGCTCGGCGGCGCGGCGGCGGCGCTCATCGGCGACGGTGCGACGCCGATAAGCCAATTATCCGCCTTGCTCACGGACGGTTTGGCGGAAAATCTCGCGACCATTTCGCTCGCGGCGGCACCGGTGCCCGCGTTTCTCGGCAACGGGTTTTTGGCGCTCGCGCTGACGTCGCCGGTCTGGTGCGCCGCCGTCGGCACGGCGGGACAAATAAATATCCGGCGTTTTTTACTTAACGCCCTCGCCGTGGCGTGGCTCGCGGCGGTCGTCAATTGGCAATTATTCGGCTGTTTTTTCAGCGCGGCGCTGTTACTCGCGGGCGTCGCCGGACGCTTACAAAAGAGACGCTATGCGTAAAACCATTCATCTACTGTTAATTCTCGCCGGCGTCGCGGTGGTGGCGTATGCGCTAAACCGTAATTCCGCCGTATCCTCGCCGGCGCGACTACAAGTTTTTCGCGGGACGATTCCCGCGTTCGGCGACGAATTGCAACTGACGGTAAAATTGCCGCCGCACCGCGCCGAAATTTTCACGCGCCTCAAAGAAGACGCCGCCGCCGCCGCCGAAGCGATTGCGCAGGCGAGCAACGGTTTTCGACAATTGCCCGTCGGCGAAATGTCGCCCGTCGAACCGACGACGTGGCAATTATTGCAAGAGGCGCGGCGCCTCGACGCGCTAACCGCCGACGCAGTCGGGCGCAACACAGTCGGGCGCGGCGGCGACCTGCTTTTTCAGCGCGAGGGAATGAAAGTCGGCAAGGGCGCAAGAACTGTCGATTTAGACCTCTTGGCGCGCGGCTTGACGGTGGACACGGCGGCGGCGCTCGCGCGGAAATACGGCGTCGCCGACATAAGCGTGGAACTCGGCGGCATCCGGCGAACTTTCGGCGAGCCGCGGTCCGAAACCGCGACCGCCACGCTCGGCGCTTTTGTCGATTCGGGCAAGCCGGACGCGCCGAACGAAAAAGTCGCGACGGCGTTAGACGCCGCCCCGCCCCGCGCCCGCGACCATAGCGCGACGGCGACCGCCGTCGGCGACGGCGCGACGATTACCGTCATCACCCGCGATAACAGCGTCGTCGCGGCGGGGCTTGCCCGGCGGATAGGAGCGTTGCCGGACGCGGAGCGCGACGCCGCGGCAACCGCCGCCGTCCAGAATTTTCCGGCGAGCGAAGTGTGGCTCGCGCGCGAAAACGGGGAAACGCTGAAAATCAATTAAGAATTAAGAATGCAGAATTAAGAATTTAGAAGTCGGTTTTATTTTCAGATTCGCGAAGCGCTATTTTTACCCAATTACTCCACCATTTTTAATTCTTAATTCTGCATTCTTAATTTTTTTTCGCTCCCTCCGCCAAAAACAAAAAATTAGGGAAAACCATGATTATCTACGAGATTTCCCAGCAATTGACGCCGGTCGCCGCCGCCGGCGCGAAGCCGATTGTCGCGGTCGCGACGACGGCGGATTTGGCGCAACCGTTGCCGGCGGACTTCACCGCCGCGATGATTCTGCCGTGGCAGAACAGCCGTTTTTCCAAAGCCGAGTTACAAGTTGACCACGTGCGCGGCACGTTTTACGCGCCGAAACATCGCGGCAACAAAGAAAAGAAAGACAAAAGAGACGCCGAGGTCTTGGACGAAACGACGCCCTTGCCGCCGCCGCCCGCCGCGCCGCCGCCGCTTCGTTGCGCTTTCGTCATCACCGCCAAAGGCGCGCTGTTTGTCGATGACAAAAACACCGTCGAAAATTATTTGCAAAAAATCGTCGCCACCCGCGTCAATTCGGAAGGGTCGGTGTTGCTTTTTTTCGGCGAATTGCTCGCCGTGCTGATTGAAAACGATTTGTTGTATTTAGCCGAAATGCAGATGAAACTACTGAAATTGGAAAAGAACATCCTTGACAACACGCTCGGCAATTTTACGCGCACGCTGATGTCGCTTCGCAAAGACATTCTGGCGCTGACGCGCTATTACTCGCAACTGATTGATATGGCGCAAGTGCTGTTGGAATACGGGGCGAACGCCACCGGCAAAACCGGCAAACAGGAAAATTCGCAGTTGCGCACGTTCATCGCCCGCGCCGGTCGTCTCCGCGACGAAGCGCAATCGTTGCGCGAATATCTGACGCACTTGCGCGACGTTTATCACACGCAAATCAATTTTCAGCAAAACCAGGTGATGAAACTGCTCGCCGTGATTTCGACGATTTTTATGCCGCTGACTTTTGTCGTCGGCTGGTATGGAATGAATTTCAAAGTGATGCCGGAATTGGACTGGACCTACGGCTACCCCTTCGTCGGCGCGGTGTGCCTACTGATTGTCGGCGCGTGCCTGTGGATTTTCACCAAGAAAAATTATTGGTAGAGGGATTATGAAGATATATTTGGACAACTGTTGCTACAATCGACCTTTTGACGACCAATCGCACATTCTGGTGAAGATTGAGGCGGAGGCAAAACTGCAAATACAACAGTTGGTCTTTGACGGGCAGTTGGATTTAGTGTGGTCATTTGTCTTGGCATACGAAAATTTAAAAAATCCGTATGCCGACCGCAAAAGCCGAATTGCGCTATGGGAAAATATCGCCGCCGCTTGCGTTGTGTATTCTCCCCCGATAGAGCAACAGGCGTTTGCATATATGAAATTAGGAATAAAAATGAAAGACGCCGGTCATATCGCTTGCGCGGTTTGGGCGCAAGCCGACTATTTTATCACCACCGATAAAAAATTATTGAACAAGCCGGTCAAAGACATAACCCTGATTAACCCCGTTGATTTTTTAGGAAGATATTATGATGAGAAATGATGCCGTTATCCAAAGCGAGGGTATGCAAGCCCTGTCGGAACGATTGAGCATTGTCGAAGCGGAGCGTTTTATCACGCTTTTATTGCGCGAATCGTTCGACTATACCGAATGGCAACGCGACCACTGGAAAGACGAAGACCTCGGCGATTTCTTGAAAAAAGCGAAAGTCCACTGGGACGCCACCCATCCAACGGCGCAAAAATAGACCCGTTTAAATTAAAAATTACGAATGGCGTTCGCGCCGCGAAAGCACCCCGTTGGGGGTGCTTTTTTTTTGTGGCGTTTGGCGACGGCGGGCGGAATTTTTCACGTCCATTCGTCGCCCATTCCCCAAAAAATTCCCATAAAAATCACAAAAAAATGAAACGAAGGCGGGAATCGCGGCAAGTGAGGGGTGGAATTTAGAGCCCCGCAGGGGCGGGATGATGAATAACCGGCGGTGAAGCGAAACGGCGAAGCCGTGAGCGAAACCGCCGGACGCGCGAAACAGGGATAAGCCCCGCAGGGGCGGGATTATCGCGTCGCGACAAATCATCATCTCGCCCCGTGCGGGGCTTGCTTCGCGGCGGGATTTTTCCGGCGGTTACGCGGGCGGCTTCGCCACCCGCTCCACCGTCGGTTATTCATAATTTCGCCCCCTATCGGGGGCTTTTAGCGGGATTTTTCCGGCGGTTACGCGGGCGGCTTCGCCACCCGCTCCACCGTCGGTTATTCATAATTTCGCCCCCTATCGGGGGCTTTTAGCGGAATAAGAAATTAAGTTCCCCGCCGTTAAAACGGCGGGTTATTGCCCACTATTTTCTCTTTTGATAAAGGATGACGACGATGCGCGCGCAAAAAAATTCTCATTTGCCCCCCCCCCGTGCGGGCGGCAGGACGCTAACCGGCGGGCGGGTCGCCGTTACCCGGGCGTTCGGTGTGCGGCTCGCCGTTACCCGGCTTGCCGCGGCGCTGTTTGCCGCGACGGGTTTTTTATTGAGCGGCGGCGCGGCGTTTGCGGGAGATGTTATAGGCACCGGCGGCTCCCCAGGTCCAGCCCCCGCCCCTCTTCTTGGCGCATCCGCTTACGTAGGAAGCGATACCACTGCCACCGGTAACAACGTTGTAGTAACCGGCGTTGACAATACCACGAGTCCAGCGGCAGGCGTCTTTGACGGTTCGGTTATCGGTGGCGCTAACACTGGCACTGCGGCGACAGACAACGCAACAAACAACCACGTAACCCTTGGCGCAGGCACCTACACGATTGGCTACACGAGTGGCGGCGCCGTTATCGGCGGCGCGGCGCTTGCCGGCACCGCGAGCGGAAACTCGGTAACTATTTCCGGCGGCACGGTCGGCATAACACCGGCGACGGTCAGTACAGGTTTGATTGCGGGCGGCTACGGCGCCAATGCAATCAATAACTACGTCACCATCGACTACACTAACAGTCCGAATGCGGTAATCAGCGGCGGAACTGCCGCCATCGGCGACGCCTATGAAACCGTCGTCGGCAATGCAACCGGAAACTATGTTGAATTTATCAACGGTTCCGCGTGGGCGATTAAAGGCGGCGACGTTACCGGCGGGAGCGGCAACGCTAATGGCAACACTGTAATAGTCCACGGCGGCACGATTAGCGACACCGTCATCGGCGGTCAGGTGCAAGACAGTCAGGCCGGCAAGGTCGGCGGTACCGGCGGCACAGGCACTGCCAACGGCAACGTCGTTACTTTGGCAGGCGGCACGATTAAAGGCGGCGTAAGCGGCGGGCAAGCGATAGGTAATAACGCCGCCACGCACAACCGCATTGAGATTACCGGCACGGTTACCGTCGGCGGCGCCCCCGGTGAGAACGGCGCGATTTTCGGCGGTCATAACAACTACTATCTCTCCGACAATCATTCCGACGTGGTTCGCGGCAACACCTTAACCATAAGGCAAGGCGCGACTTTAACGATGACTGGCGACGGCAAACGCAACATTAGTAATTTCGAGACCATCACCGTTCACGGCAATATCACCGGCGCGGGTTTTATCGACCTCGATAACGGCAACAACGTCATCGCCAGCACCTTGAACTTGCACGGCGGCACCGTCTCTACCGACAGGTTAGCCACGTCCGCCAAGAGCACGGTCAATTTCAACGGCGGCAATTTATACCTGAATAGCGGCGCGTCGTCGGGGACGAATCCGGCACAGGGTGCGTTACAGGGCAACTACAATTTCAACCTTAATGAATACAAATCCGTCATAAACGGCGGAAACACGGCAATTGTCATCGCCACCGCCACCGCGAGCGTCGCCGACAACGCGAAGTTCGATATTGACGGCGGCAATTACGGCGAGCGATACCATTTGTTTAACAACGTTGCCGCCAATGCCGCAAGCAAAATTAAAGATAATGATTTCTTAACCTACGGCGCGGTGATGGACGGCGCGCAGTTATGCGTTACGCCCGATGTCAACGACGCCGGCACTCGCCGCGCCGCGGAAAACGCCTCGTCCGCCAACACCGCCATCGCCGGCGCGATTTCCGCGATGGAGCGCAACCACTCGACGCCCGCCGATGTCCGCGCCGCGTTGGTCGCCACCGCCAAACGGCGCGACGGCAGTTTCGGGCGCTTAATCACCGAACTAAACAACACCAACAGCGCCTCCGCCACGACGCAACTTGCCCGCTCCGCGACCTATCAATTCAACGCCGCGCTCGGACAACTGTTCGGCGACACCTTCGCCGCCGGTCTCGCGTCCGACGATATTTACACGCCGTCGCGCTTCTTTGACGAAACGCACGCGGCGGCGGGCGGCTCGCCGGTGGCGAAAAAGCAGATGACCGGCTTTATCAAGGGCTACGGCGGTTTCGGCTCGCAAGGGAGCGGTAAAGCGGTCGGGTATGAGTTCGACGGTCTGGGGCTACTCGCGGGTCTCGGCTATAACTTCTCGCGCGAATTGCAGGCGGGGGCGCTCCTCGGCTATTCTTACAATCACGCGGAATTGTATCACGGCTTCGGCTGGGCGGTCGATAACGTGTTGCGGCTCGGTCTCTACGGCAATTACAATTGGGATAAATTTTTCTTCAACACCGCGCCGACGCTCGGCGTCCACTTCATCGACACGCGGCGGCAAATCGGCGAAATGGGCGTAACCGCGAAAAACGAACGCACAGGCGTGGATTTCAGTTGGTATAACCGCGCCGGTTACACTTTCGCTCTGCCGCAAGATTTTTATCTGACGCCGTCGGCGTCGCTGTCGCTGTCCTATTTGCACAATCCCGCCTACAGCGAAAGCGGGGCAAACGGCGCGAACCTGCGCGTGGACGCCTACAACAACTGGTCGCTGTTGCAAACGCTCGATTTGCGGGCGGGCAAAAAGTTTCAGGTCGGCGAAAGTTTCGCGGTCTTGCCGGAAATTTGGGCGGGCTGGGAACACGAATATATAGACAGCAACGATATGCGCGTCGGCTTCGCCGGCAACAATCAACAATGGGACGCGCCCGTCGCGGACATCGGGGCAAATCGATTGTTGCTCGGTCTGGGCTTGACGACGCTCATTCGGGACAAATACGAAGTGTTCGCGCGTTACGACGAACGGCTGTGGGGCGACGGACACGCGTCGCAATTCACGGTCGGGGCGAACGCGAAGTTTTAAGCGCAGAGTTGAGAGTTGAGAGTTGAAAGTTGAAAGTTGAAAGTTGAAAGTTGAAATAAGAAGTTTAAGCGGGGTAATTCCTCTCTACGGAGGACTGGGGCGGACTATCCGTAGAGGGGAATTTAAAAGAGCAGAGTTGAGAGTTGAAAGTTGAAAGTTGAAATAAGAAGTTTGAGCGGGGTAATTCCTCTCTACGGAGGACTGGGGCGGACTATCCGTAGAGGGGAATTTAATTTGCCGCGCCGAGCGCTTTTTTTAACTTTCAACTCTTAACTTCAACTTTTAACTTTTAACTGATGTTACGCGAATTTGTCATCAACGACTCCGCCTCGGCGAACGTGTCCGCTAAAAGCCCCGCAGGGGCGGGATGATGAATAACCGGCGGTGGAGCGAAACGGCGAAAGCCGTGAGCGAAACCGCCGGTCGCGCGAAACAAAGATAAGCCCCGCAGGGGCGGGATTATCGCGTCGCGACAAATCATAATTTCGCCCCGTGCGGGGCTTGCTTCGCGGCGGCGCTTTTCCGGCGGTTACGCGGGCGATAGTGCCGCCCGCTCCACCGCCGGTTATTCATAATTTCGCCCCCTGTCGGGGGCTTTTAGCGGAAAAATGATTTAAGAAGCGCAAATTTTAACTTTTTCTTAACTTTCAACTTTCAACTCTTAACTTTGCTCGGCGAAAAAACGCGCTTCGACTTCGGCGCAGAGGGCGTGGTAGAGCGGCAGGTGGAGTTCCTGAATTTGCGGCGTGGCGGCGGCGGGGACGGCGAGAACGAGGTCGGCGTATTTTTCGGCGGCGCCGCGCCGGTTGCCGGTCAATAAAACGGTCGTCAAATTCAGCGCCCGCGCCGTAATGAAAAGTTGCCGGATATTTTCGGCGTTGCCGGAAGTGCTGATGCCCAACACGACATCGCCCGTTCGCGCCAACGCGAATAATTGTTGCGCGTAAATCAAATCCGCGTCCACATCGTTGGCGAACGCCGAGGCGAACGCCGGATGCGACAACAGCGACACGCACCGCAAACCCCGTTGTAATTTTTTCGCCAACTGTTCGCCGTCCAAACCTTGCGCGGCGAATTTTTCTTTTTGCGCCACCGTGAGTGGGCGCGGCAACAGAAAGCCCTTCAACATTTCCCCCGCGATATGTTCGGCGTCGGCGCCGCTCCCGCCGTTGCCCGCGACAAACAGCGTCCCGCCGTTTTGTTGGCACGCCAAAACCGCCGCGACCGTCCGCCGTAAAGCGTCGGCGCATCCGGCGAGCGCGGGATAATTTTCGAGGAGGCGGGAAAGGTGAGGCATTCTTTTAGAGTTGAGAGTTGAGAGTTGAGAGTTGAGAGTTGAGAGTTGAGAGTTGAGAGTTGAGAGTTGAGAGTTGAAAGTTGAAAGTTGAAAGTTAAGAAAACCGCGCCGGTTATCGTCGTTTGATGCAAAAATCAGAACATTAATAACCTATCCGCATCTCGGACCATCAGCCGTTTGCCCCGTAGGGGCAAAATGTCGGTAGAAACACCGCCGCCCTGAAACCGCGTCCCGTAGGGACGCAATGTCGGTTAAATGGCGCTTGATGTCGCGCTACCGACATTCCGTCCCTACGGGACGGGGAATTTTTATCGTATCGTTTCTACCGACATTGCGTCCCTACGGGACGACGCTCGTTGACAGCCGGATAGGTTCTAATTTACCGCAAGCGGAAGTCGCTAAGTAAGGACGGTGTTACGTCAAAATTCACCACGCAGACCACGCGCTCAAGTTCGTTTTTTTAAGTCAAATGACTATAACAGACGATTGCTCTTTTCTAAACTCTAAACTTTCAACTCTAAACACTGCTTTTCCGCAAGGTTCAGCAGTCGCGAAAAGCGCGGGTCGTCGCGGGCGGCGTCCCAGTCGGGGTCTTGGCGGATTTGTTGCGAGTTGCGATAGCCGAGGCGAATGGCTTGTTCCAACAGCGAAAACGCGCACTCGAAATCGCCGTTCAACGCCTGACTGCACGCATAATTATACACCACCACCGGGTCGTTCGCCGCGAGTTCAAACAGCCGCCGGTCGAACGCCAAACCGTCCTCGTAAAAACCGAGCGTCGTCAGCGAATTCGCCGCGACGAGCAACGCCTCCCGCGAAAACGGGCGCCGACGCAAAAAGTCGCGCGCGGCGTCCGCCGCGAACATCAGATATTCCCGCCGGTCGGCTTTTAGATTCTCAAAACGCTTGGGGTCGCAAGTGGACATAAGGTTGCACCGAAGAGGGCAAGGTTAAAAGTTAAAAGTTGAAAGTTGAAAGTTAAGAAAACCGCGCCGGTTAATCGACGATTGCTCTTTTTCTCAACTTTTAACTTTCAACTTTCAACTTTGCTCTTCGCAACTTTTAACTTTTAACTTTCAACTTTCAAGCGTCCACCCCGCCCCGTCCAACATTCCCGCCAACATAACAATTGCGGCGACGGCGGCGCGGAGTAATATGCCGCGTTTCCGTCATCGGGCGGAAAATTATTTCGGCGGGATTTCTTGTTTAGCGGAGAGTGTTTTAATGCGACTGTTTGAATTAGCCACGCAAATTGGCATCGAAAAGAACGACCTTAACCAATTCTTAGAAGCGGCGCGCGAAGCCGGCTTTGAAATCAAGAACAGTTTGGCGGTGGTCGGCGACGACGTTGAAAACTGGGCGACGCAGAATCGCGCCGCCATCGCCAAAAAAGTCGCCGAGCAAAGCGCCGCCGTCGCCGCCCAAACCAAAGCGGCGAACGAAAAGCGCATCGCCATCGTCAAAAAACCGAAAAAGAACGCCCCGCGTCCGGTCGCCGACAAAGAGGCGAAAACGCCGCCGAAAGCCGCGCCCGTCAAACCGACCGCCAAAATCGTCCCGCCGAAAAAATCGCCCGTGCCGCCGCGTCCAAAGTCGATGCCGGTTACGCCGCCGCGCTCGGTTTACATACCGCCGAAATTAGGCACCGTGACGATTACGCAGGACGAAGCCAAAACCAACGAAATCAACGCGGCGGGTTTCAAACACAAACGCGCCGACTTCAAGACGCTCGTGCGCCCCGAACTGCCGGCGCTGTTTTCGGCGAACGAGGGCGAATACACGCGCAGTTTGCGCGCTTCCGCCGCGCCGGCGCGGCGGGCGCAACCGCAACAACAGCAACAACGCCACCGCCAGCAAAACCGGCGCAAAAGCCGCCGCCGCAACCAGCGTAGCGCGCCGATTGCCCGCGACGAAAATTTTATGGCGCAACTGCAATCCGTGATGTCCATCCGCGAATTGTCGGAGGCGCTCGGCGTGAAACTCAACGAAATCATCGGCTACCTGATGCGCGAAGGCGAAATGGTTACCGCCAACGACATCCTCGACGAAAGCACCATCGAAACGATTGCCGAGAATTTCAAAATTCCGTATGAATGGGCGGCGGAGGTTTCGCTCGAAGACGAATTCGCGGAACGCTTTGAACAAGACGAATTGGACAGCGCCGAAGCCGCGCGGCAACAGCGTCCGCCCATCGTTACCTTTATGGGACACGTTGACCACGGCAAAACCTCGTTGCTCGACAAAATCCGCTCCGCGCGCGTCGTGGACTCCGAACACGGCGGCATTACCCAGCACATCGGCGCCTACACCGTCGAGAGAAACGGTCAGCGCATCACGTTTTTGGACACGCCGGGGCACGAGGCGTTCACGCAGATGCGGGCGCGCGGCGCGAATTTGACCGACGTGGTCGTGTTGGTGGTGGCGGCGGACGACGGCGTGATGCCGCAAACCAAAGAAGCGGCGGCGCACGCGAAAAGCGCGGGCGTGCCGATTGTCGTGGCGGTCAACAAATGCGACGTGCCGAACGCCAATCCCGAAAAAGTCAAGCAGGAAGTCGCGACGCAACTTGAACTGTTGCCGGAGGACTGGGGCGGCAAAGTCGGCATTGTGCAGGTCTCCGCCAAAACCGGCGAGGGCATCGACACGCTGTTGGAGCGGATTTTGCTCGAAGCGGAAATGTTGGAACTTGACGCCGACCCGTCGCGACCGGCGGTCGGCTATGTGGTCGAATCGAAAATGACCGACAACCGCGGCGCGGTGGCGACGGTGTTGATTAGCGACGGCACCTTGCACCGCGGCGACGCGCTCATCACCGGCAACGGACACGGCAAAGTCCGGCTGATGTATGATTGGAGCGGCGCGCTGTGCGAAACCGGCGAGCCGGGCGACGCGGTCTCGGTGGTCGGGCTGAACAACGTGCCGGAAGTCGGCGACAAGGTTTATGTCGTCGGCGACCTCATCAAGGCGCGGAAATTGTCGGAAGAGCGCGAAGCGCGGGCGCGGGCGCAGGTTTTAGCCAGCACGCGGCGCCAGCACGTGTCGTTGGAAAATTTGATGGAACATTTAAGCCGCGAAGGTCAGCGGCGCGATTTGAACGTGATTATCAAAGCGGACGTGTCGGGGTCGTTGGAGGTCTTGCAAAAAACGTTCGCCGACCTCGCGACGAGCGAAGTGGGCATCAAAGTAATTCACTCCGGCGTGGGCGGCATTTCGCAAGCCGACGTGATTCTCGCCGACGCGAGCGACGCGTTAGTCATCGGCTTCCACGTGGTCGCGGACAGCATCGCGAAATTCCAAGCGATGACGCTGAACGTGCAACTGAAAATCTATCACGTCATTTACCGCCTGATTGAAGATATGAAAGCGGCGATGGAGGGCTTGTTGCCGAAAGTGGCGCGGGACGTGGTGGCGGGACACGCGGAAGTGCGCGAAGTTTTCCGCGCCAGCAAAATCGGCACGATTGCCGGTTGTTACGTAACCGACGGCAGTATCAACCGCAAATGCCGTCTGCGCCTGATTCGCGACCAAGTGGTGATTTACGACAACGTGTTAGAATCGCTGAAACGCTTCAAGGACGACGCGCGCGAAGTCCGCGCCGGCTTCGAGTGCGGCATCAAAATGTCCGGCTACGACGACTTGCGGCAGGGCGACATTATCGAAGCGTATGAAGTCGAAGAGGTGGCGCGGAAGTTGGGGTAAGTTTTTAGAGTTTAGAGTTTAGAGTTTAGAGTTTAGAGTTGAGAGTTGAGAGTTGAGAGTTGAGAGTTGAAAGTTGAAAGTTGAAAGCGCGGGGTTCTTATTCTGAAAATAAAACTCCACACTCTAAACTCTAAACTTTCAACTCTCAACTCTCGCCCTACAAGGGAGCGCAAAAAATGTCGGCACCGGAAACCGCGTCGAAAATCCGCATAGTGGTCAACGGCGCCGCCGGACGAATGGGGCGGCGGCTGTTGGCGTTGGCGGCGTTGATGCCCAGCGTCGAGGTCGTCGGCGCGATTGATTCGGCGGGCAATCCGTTAAGCAACATTTCCATCAAATCGTTCGTGCCGGAAATCGACCTGCCGTTGGAGACCGAATTTTCGCAGGAAGCCGAGGTCTTGTTAGATTTTTCGACGCCAAGTTCGACGGTCGTTCGCGTCGGCGAAGCCGTCAAAAAAAAATGCGCGTTAGTCGTCGGCACGACGGGGCTGACCGCCGAACAAGAGCAACTCATCTTTGAAGCGGCGCAATTCGTGCCGGTAATCCACGCGGCAAATTATTCGCTCGGCGTGAATTTGATGTTGAAAGTCGCGGCGGAAATGGCGGCGGCGTTAGGCGACGATTTCAATGTCGAAATTTCCGAAACGCATCACAACCGCAAAATCGACGCGCCCAGCGGCACGGCGCTGGCGTTAGCCAAAGAAATCTGCGCCGCGACCGACCGCGATTATCGTCAAGACGTGCGGCTCGAACGGGTCGGCGCCACCGGCGCGCGTCCGGCGCGAGAAATCGGCATTACCGCCCTGCGGTTGGGGTCGGTGGTCGGCGAGCACACGGTTTATTTCGGCAGTGAGTTTGAACGGTTGGAATTAACGCACCGCGCCCAAAATCGCGATGTGTTCGCGGCGGGAGCGTTGCGCGCGGCGGTCTATTTAGCGGGCAAAAAACCGGGGCTTTACACGATGCGGGACGTGCTTTCTTAAAGTTCAGAGTTGAGAGTTGAGTAAAGGTTGCGCTTCGCGCATTGTAAAATAATTCCACTGCTAAACTCTAAACTCTGAACTCTCAACTCTCAACTCTCAACTCCGAACCATGCCTTTACTCCTCCACCTTATCAATGAAACGCCGCGCCGCGCGCCGCGCCGGCTTTTCCGGCAGTTGCTCGGCGGGGCTTACGCGCGCCGCCGCGCGGACGCGGCGGCGGTGAATTTGCTCATCGTCGGCGACGAGCGCATCACCGCGCTCAACGCGCAATTTCTACGTCATAATTATTCGACCGACGTTATCGCCTTTCCCGACGGCGACGACCGGCGCGGCAAAAAACAATTAGGCGACATTGTCGTCAACGCCGAACTGGCGGCGCGGGAAGCGGCGGCGCGGGGCTGGCGAACGGAACATGAACTCGCGCTCTACGCTTTGCACGGCTTGTTGCATCTGCTCGGCTACGACGACCACGCGCCCGACGACTATCAAGCGATGGTCAACGCCGAACGGGAGGAATTCGCGGCGGCGGGGTTGGGGTGTAAAGTTTGAGGTGAAAGTTAAAAGTTGAAAGTTTAGCGTTGAGCGGAGGTTGCGCTTCGCGCATCGTAAAACGCCTCTACCGCTAAACGTTCAACTTCCGATTGTGGCGCCGCCTAATTTTTTATTTCCGATTTCCGCCATCGTTCTTCGCACCTTTTCCGCGCTTCGCTGCCGGTCGGCGCGAACTTCCTCCGGCGTCATCTTGGCTCGACATTCGGCGATTTTCACTCTTATCCGGTGAATTTCGTCCTCATCAAAAATCATCGTCCCGCCCTCCTAACAAAACAAGAAAGTTTAAATTGCGCGAAGCGAATTAAAAAAATCAAACTCCGACAGTCGCCCTGCAAGGGCGACATATATTAGCCCAGGGTAAGCGGCGACGCTCTATCAGCCGCGCCACCCTGGGTAAAGACGGCGCATCAGCGCCATCCGAAATTGGACGTTTCGCCGCGTTTTGGCGAAACGCTCTCGCCGCCGCCGCGTTTGCCGCCGCAAACCGCGCGGCGGGACTGTCGGATGGTTCGCTTCGCGAACCGCTACCCAGGGTGGCGCGGCTGATAGAACGTCGCCGCTTACCCTGGGCTGATATATGACGCGCTTTCAGCGCGACTGTCGGAATAAATTATCAAAATCGCGTAACACGGATTGATAATAAAAATTCGGATGGTTCGCTTCGCGAACCGCTACCCAGGGTGGCGCGGCTAATAGAACGTCGCCGCTTACCCTGGGCTGATATATGACGCGCTTTCAGCGCGACTGTCGGAATAAATTATCAAAATCGCGTAACACGGATTGATAATAAAAATTCGGATGGTTCGCTTCGTGAACCACTACCCAGGGTGGCGCGGCTGATAGAACGTCGCCGCTTACCCTGGGCTGATATATGACGCGCTTTCAGCGCGATTGTCGGAATAAATTATCAAAATCGCGTAACACGGATTGATAATAAAAATAATGACACCGTAAATTCACTTTCTCAACTAAACGACTATATTAAACGAATTGGTTAGAGATTCTTTCTCCGTCATTCAACGAGGGCGCGACTATGGAATTACTTTCCGGCAACGAAGCGATTGCGCGCGGCGCGTGGGAGGCGGGCGTAACGCTTGCCGTCGGCTACCCTGGCACGCCGTCCACCGAAATTTTGGAAAACATTGTCCAATATAAAAACGACCTGCACGCCGAATGGGCGCCGAACGAAAAAGTCGCGCTCGAAGTCGCCGTCGGCGCCTCGCTCGGCGGCGCCCGCGCGCTGGTTACGATGAAACACGTCGGGCTGAACGTCGCCGCCGACCCGCTGATGACGCTGGCGATGATTGGCGTCCGCGGCGGCGTTTTGCTGGTCGTCGCCGACGACCCCGGAATGCACTCGTCGCAAAACGAACAGGATTCCCGCCACTGGGGCGCGTTCGCCAAAATTCCGGTGCTTGAACCGGCGTCGGCGCAGGAAGCGTCGGCGTTCGTCCATTACGGTTTGGAATTGTCCGAAAAATGCAAAACGCCGGTGATTTTGCGCACGACCACGCGCCTCGCCCATTCGCGTTCGCTCGTCGAATTGCGCGACCGCACGGCGCCGACGCGGGAAATCAATTTCGTTCCCGACCAACCGCGCTGGGTAACGATTCCGCTGTGGGCGCGGAAAATGCGCGTCGCCGTCGAACAGCGCCTCGCCAATTTAAGCGCCGCCGCCGAGTTTGACGACATTAACCCCGTTATCGACGACGCGCCCGCCGCCGGCAAAAAATTAGGCATCGTCGCCGGCGGGATTGCTTATCAGCACGCGCGCGAAATTTTCCCCGACGCCGCGTTTCTGAAATTGGGAATGGTCTATCCGTTGCCGGAAGAAAAAATCCGCCGCTTCGCCGCCGACTGCGTCCAAATTTTAGTGATTGAAGAATTGGACGCGCTCATCGAAACGCAAATCAAAGCGTGGGGCATCCCGTGCGCCGGACGCGAATTTATTCCGGGCATCGGCGAAATCACGCCGGACACGTTGCGCCGCGCGCGCGCGGTGATGACCACCGGCAAACAATTGCCGGTCGCGGCGACGCCGGATTTGCCGGCGCGTCCGCCGGTGTTGTGCCCGGGCTGTCCGCATCGCGGCGTCTTTGTCGCGCTGAAAAAATTCAACGCGGCGGTGATGGGCGACATCGGTTGTTATTCGCTCGCGGCGTTGCCGCCGCTCTCGCGCCTCAATTCGATTTTGTGTATGGGCGGCGCCATCGGAATGGCGCACGGCTTGCAAAAAGCCGGCGCGGCGAGTCGCTCCGCGGCGAGTCGCGCCGCGGGCTCGTCCAATCCGCAATACATTTGCGGCGTGTTGGGCGACTCGACGTTTTTCCATTCCGGCATCACCGGCTTGATGAACACGGTGTATAACGGCGGCAACACGACGACCATCGTGTTGGACAATCGCATCACCGCGATGACCGGACATCAGGAAAATCCGGGAAGCGGGAAAACATTGGAAGGCGAGCCGGTCGAGCCGGTGTCCATCGCCGCGATTGGACGCGCCGTCGGCGTCAAGCGAATTAGCACGGTCAATCCGTATAACGTCGCGGAAACGGTCGCGGTGCTGGCGGCGGAATTGGCGGCGGACGCGCCGTCGTTGATTATTTCGCAGGCGCCGTGTCCGTTGCACGCGAAAAAAGCGGTCGGTCCGGCGGTGCGGGTTAATCACGAAAAATGCGTAAATTGCCGCGCGTGTTTGCAAGCCGGCTGTCCGGCGGTCGAGTCGCCTAACCCCGCCGAAAAGCCGACCGTCAACGCCGCCCTCTGCGCCGGTTGCGGCATTTGCGCACAGATGTGTCCGAAGAAAGCGATAGGGGAATGAGGCGCAAGCGCGGGTAGGTTAAACGATTTAATTGGTCCACGAATTACCCGGATTAACCTGAATTTTTGTTTCTCACCGAGGCACCGAGCCACAGAGTTCCACAGAGAAAAACGAAATAATTTACCCTTTGTTTTTTCTCTTTTCTCTCTTCGTGCCTCTGTGGCTCGGTGAGAAATCTCCGGCTCTTAAATTCGGGTTAAGTTCTTTTTATGTCCATTCGTGGATTTTTTTTGGCGCGCGTAACGCGAGTAACTTCTTC
Source organism: Planctomycetales bacterium (assembly GCA_025997475.1). Classification (GTDB taxonomy): domain Bacteria; phylum Planctomycetota; class SZUA-567; order SZUA-567; family SZUA-567; genus MS499-59. Next base: position 51,422 of record BNUQ01000008.1, on the reverse strand, counting down.
CCGCTTCTAAAAATAGCGCAACCAAACATATCCCGTGCTGATGACCAGCGAGATGAGCATCATCGGGAAGCCGTAGCGCGTGAAGCCCATAAAAGTTATCGGGCATTTGTTGCGGTTGCCCATTTGCGCGATGACCACGTTCGCCGACGCGCCAATCAGCGACCCGTTGCCGCCGAGACACGCGCCGAGCGCCAGCGACCAATACAACGGCGAGGCGATGCGCTCGTTAATCAGCGCCTGGTCGGTAATCCCCGCCGCCGCCGCAAAACTCGGAATCAAACTGGCAAGCAACGGCATCATCGCGATAACGAGCGGAATGTTATCGACCACCGCCGACAAAAACGCGCTCGACCACAACACAATCATCGCCGTCAACAGCAAATTCCCCGAAGTCAGCGTCAGCATCTTCTGCCCCAGAAACTCAAAGACGCCGACAATTTCGAGCGCGCCAATCAACATAAACAAGCCGACGAAAAAGAAAATCGTCCCCCATTCGACTTTTTCCAACACTTGCGGAATGCTGACGCGGCAGACCACCGCCATCAACATCGCGCCGGTCAACGCAATCAGCCCGGGTTCCAAATGCAGGGTGTGGCTCATCACAAACCCGACGATAATCAAAAAGAAAACCGGCAGGGCGCGTTTGAGCGTTTTCGGGTCGATAATCGCTTTTTCCGGGTGCGCCACCATCAGCCGCGCGCGAATGCCGTCCGCGACCCGAAACCGTTTGCGAAGCAAAAAATAAACCAAGACGAACGTAATCGCCGCGACAATTCCGGCGCACGGCGCGAGATGAACGACGAAATCGTTAAACGTCAAGAACCCGCTTTGCGAGCCGATAACGATGTTCGGCGGGTCGCCGACCAACGTCGCCGTGCCGCCGATGTTGGAAAAAATCGCTTCGCAAATCAGCACCGGCACGGTGGGAATTTCGAGAATCTGCGTTACTAAAATCGTAATCGGCGCCATCAAAATCACCGTCGTTACGTTGTCGAGCAACGCCGACAACACCGCCGTCGCGAGGAGAAATTTCAGCACAATCGGCATTCCGTAGCCCTTGCTCTGTTGCGCCAACACCACCGCCACCCATTCAAACACGCCGGTGCGCGCCAAAATGCTGACCACCATCATCATCCCGCCGAGCAGGAAGATGACGTTGAGGTCGATTTTCGCGAACAATTCGCCGGCGGAGGCGTGCTCAAACAACACGATAACCAACGCGCCCAAAATCGCGGCGGCGGTCTTGTCGATTTTCTCCGACGCAATCAGCGCGTAGGTGATGATGAAAATAATTGACACTTCAAGCATCGCGGTAGTCATCGGCACTCCTTGCGAGGTTAGAGTTGAGAGTTAAGAGTTAAGAGTTGAGCAGAGGTTGCGCTTCGCGCATTATTAAAAAATAACTCCACCGCTAAACTCTTAACGCTAAACTCTCAACTCTATTGCCAAAAATACACCAAATAAAGGTAGCCGGTGCTGATGGCGACCGACAACAGCATCAGCGGAAAACCGTAGCGGGCGAACGCGGCGAAACTAATCGGACAGCGGTTGCGGTTGCCGATTTGCGCCACGACCACGTTCGCCGAGGCGCCGATTAACGTGCCGTTGCCGCCGAGGCACGCGCCGAGCGCCAGCGCCCAATACAGCGGCGCGGCGATTTGCCGGTTGATTTGTTCGGGGTCGGTGATGCCCGCCGTCGCGGCAAACGTCGGAATAATGCCGGCGAGAAGCGGCATCATCGCGATAACGAGCGGAATGTTGTTGACCAACGCCGAAACGAGCGCGCTCGCCCACAACACGATCATCGTCGTCAGCAGTAAATTTCCCGCCGTCAGCGTTACGATTTCCCGTCCCAAATACTCGAACAAACCGACCACTTCAAACGCGCCGATTAACATAAACAAGCCGAGAAAGAAATAGACGGTTTCCCAATCGACTTGCTCCAAGACCTTGTTCGCCGGAATCCGGCAGACCACCACCATCAGCAACGCGCCAATCAAAGCGACCAAACCGGGGGAGAGTTGCGCCGCCTTGCAACCGATAAAGCCGGCGAGAATCAGCGCGAAAATCGGCAGGGCGCGTTTGAGCATTTTCGGGTCGATAATCGCCTTTTCCGGGTGCGCCACCATCAGCCGCGCGCGGATGCGCTCTTTGACCTCGTAGCGGCGGCGAAGCAAAAAGTAGATTACCGCCAACGACACCACGGCAATCACCGCGACGCACGGGGCGAGATGAATAACGAAATCGTTGAAAGTCAAGAAGCCGCTTCGCGAGGCGATGACGACGTTCGGCGGGTCGCCAATCAGCGTCGAAGTGCCGCCGATGTTGGAAAAAATCGCCTCGCCAATCAACACCGGCGCGGTGGGAACTTCTAAAATTTGCGTGACTAAAATCGTAATCGGCGCCATTAAAATCACGGTGGTTACGTTGTCGAGCAACGCCGACAAGAACGCCGTGGCGATTAAAAAATTGATGACAATCGGCATCCCGAAGCCCTTGCTTCGTTGCGCCAGAACAATCGCCACCCATTCAAAAATTCCGGTGCGCGCCAAGATGCCGACGACCATCATCATCCCGCTGAGCAGGAACACGACATCGAGGTCAACCTTCTCAAATAGTTGCTCCGGCGTGGCGAGCCCGAGCAGAACGATAAACAACACGCCGAAGACCGACGCGGCGATTTTGTCGATTTTCTCCGACGCGATGAGCGCGTAGGTAACGACGAAAATAATTAAGACCTGGGTCATGGCGCCGGTCATAAAGCACCCTTTTTGGGTAGAGTTGAGAGTTCGGCGTTTAGAGTTGAGCGGAGGTCGCGCTTCGCGCATATTCGACAAACAACTCCACCGCCAAACTCGCAACTCTGAACGCTAAAAATTGATAATCTGCTCCAACACAATCCGCTGGTCGATGACGCCGACCAATTTGCCGTCTTCGACGACGAAAACGCACGGATAATTTTCGGTCGAGAGCGCGAAGACCACTTCCAATATCGTCGCGTCCGGCGGCATCGCGCAAAAATCCGTCGTCATCACGTGCGCGGCGGAGACCTGCGACTCCTGAAAAAAGTATTTCTCAAACGGGTCGAAATCCTTGATAAACGACACGCTTTTCAACTGCGAGAAAAATTCCGGCAGACCGAAATGAAACAGCCGCTTGCAGGTGATTTGCCCGATGATTTCCCCGCCGTCGCCGGTTACCGCCGCGCAATCGGTCGCGTGTTGCGACATCCAATGCGTCAGCGAACGAAGCGGCGTGTCGGCTTTGATTTCAAAGGAGATTTTTTGCATCACGTCGCGCGCCGCGAGCGAGCGGTCCAGTTCGATTTCGCTTTCGCCGAACAGCCGATAGACCGTTTCCGCGTCGGGCGCGGCGATGATTTTCCGGCGCATCTCCGCGTTCATCAACAGGCGGACGCTCTGCGACTGAAGGTGCAACGACAGTAGCGGATTGTTGTCCGGCACGAGCAACAGACAGACGATTTGCGCGGGCTGGTTGTCGATGGCGCGAAAATCCACCGGTTGCCGTAACACCGCCATCGCCAAGCCCGGACGCGGCAGACCTTGCACCCGCGCGTGCGGAAAAGCGATGCCGCTTCCCAAGCCGGTGGGCGCGTGTTGCGCTTCGCGGTGCAACAGCATCTCCTCGACGGCGGCGGCTTGCGACGCCGGAAAATCGGCGTAATAAGGCGAAGCGAGCAACGCCTGCCGCAGGCGCGCCAGAACTTCTTCTTTGGTGAGTTCTTCGGCGAGCAAAAGCACCGCCGCGCGCGGCAAGTATTTGCTGAGGTTCATCGTGCCAACTCCTATGTGATGCGAAAAGAGCGTTTCCCGTGTAACAACTTATATTGCGCGATTGATTGTTTTGACAATTTATTCCGCTAATCGCGCTGAAAGCGCAAAACATATCAGCCTATGGTAAGCGGCGACGCGCTATCAGCCGCGCCACCAATAGGTAAAGACGGCGCGGAGCGCCAACCGCAATTGGACGGTTCGCCGCGTTTTGGCGAACCGCTCTCGCCGCCGCCGCGTTTGCCGCCGCAAACCGCGCGGCGGGACTGTCGGATTATTTTTATCAATCAACCGCTACCTATGGTGGCGGCGCCAAGAGCGTGCGCCTTACCATAGGCTGATATGTTTCGCCCCGTTGGGGCGGCTGGCGGAGTTTTTTCAAATTCTTCGTTGCAACTGCACCAACGAAGACCGCGTAACATCAATTTTTAATTCTTAATTGCTCTAAAAGCGGCGGCGAACTCTAATCGAAATCAATCGACCGTCAAACAGGTTGACTTCGCGCCGGAAAGTCCTAATCTACCGCCTCATTTTTCCGCGACCTCGCGCGGGATTTGGGGCGAAAATTTAGCCGGAATTTATCTAATAAAATTGAAAGGAACGCTATGCCAGCCAACACGAAAAAAGCCGAACGCGCCACGTTGCTGAAAGCGCGGCGGCAGATGCGGCGGAAACTTGCCGCGCACAAAGCCGCCAAACATTACGGCGCCAACAAACTCCGCGAACGCGCCACCCACCCGCACCGCCGCCACACCGGTCTGCGCGTGCGGTAAAAAAGAATTGATAGTTTTTGATTGGTAGTTGCCATAATTACGAATTAGAAATTACGCAAAAACGGACAACCGCGCGGTTGTCCGTTTTTTTTTTCGCGTCCTACCCTTTTCCTTTTTCTCGTTCCTCTCCCTACTTCCCTTGCAACTTTCGCTCGGCGAACCGTTGCGCGTTGGCGAACGCGGCGAAAATTTCCTCCGTCGTCAGTCCCGCGCCGCGCATTATTTTTTCGGCGTAGGCGCGGCGCGGCATTTGTTCCGGCGTGTGCGCGTCCGAGCCGAAAATTAACGCGGCGCCGGTTTGCCGCGCCGTTTGCGCCACGTGTCCGTTGGTCAAACAATGCCCGCTTTTGCCGGAAATTTCCAACATCACGCCTTTCTCCGCCGCCAATTGCGCGTCCGCCAAAGTAATCAAACCCGGGTGGGCTAAAATATCCGCGCCGGCGGCAATCGCGGCGCGATTCGTGCCCTCGACCACCGGTTCGGCGACGGTTTCGCCGTGCACGATAACGTAATCCGCGCCCGATTGCCGCGCCATCGCCGTCGCGTCCGCGAGTTGTTCGGGGCGGACGTGCGTGAGTTCGACGCCCGCCAACACCGCGACGCGGTGCAGTTTATTTTCCCACGCGGCGGCGGTCAGGACTTGCGGCAAAATCACCGGCAAATTGGCAAAATCCGCGTGGTCGGAAATCCCCAAGAAACGGTAGCCGGCGACTTCGGCGCGCCGAATATGCTCCGCCAACGTCAACGCGCCGTCCGAGAGCAAAGTGTGCGTGTGCAGGTCAATCATTTTTCCTCCGTGATGTAGAGAGTTTAGAGTTGAGAGAGTGGAGTTTTATTTTTAAGAAGCGCGAAGCGCAACCATCGCTCAACTCTCAACTTTCAACTCTAAACTCTGCTCGCTAAAAGTTATCAAAAATAAAATTAACCGTGATTTTCTGGAAGAGCGGGTCGGCTAACATTTCCGGCGTCGGCGGGTCTAACGGTTTGCCGTTTTGCACGTCGGTCAACACGCGCCGCGCCGCGCCGGTTTCTTGCGGCAAGTCCGCCGGTTCCGCCCCCAAATAATTGATGCGGTCCAACCGTCCGGCGGCGTTGACCGTGAAGGTGAAAATCACCGTCCCGCGCGTGAACGTCATCGGCGACAATTGTTGCTGAATGTAAATCGCGTTCTGAATTCGCCGCAACAACTCGTCCATATATTCGCCGTAACGGCTCCGCAACACCGCGATATTTTGAATGCCGACCAGCGTCGCGCTATTCGGGCGCGCACGCATTTTGCCGCCGCTCGGCACGCCGCCCCCAATCCGGCGCGTCGGCACCGGTCGCCGCTCCGGCGTCGGTTGCGTCGGTTGCGTCGGTTGCGCCGGTTGCGCCGGTTGCGCCGGTTGCGCCGGTTGCGCCGGTTGCGTCGGTTGCGTCGGTTGCGCCGGTTGCGTCGGTTGCGCCGGTTGCGAAGTCGGCTGACGCGCCGCTTGCGCCAATAATAATTCCTCGGCGGTTGCCGCTTGGGGCGACGCGGGCGCGGGCGGACGCGGCAGAATCATTTCCGCGTCGGCGGACGCCGGCGGCAAATCGTTGATTTCCGCAAAATCCTCCGGCTTAATTGTTGACGCACTTTTTTCGACCGGCGGCGCGGGCGGTGTTTCCGTCGGCGGCGATTTCATTTCTTCGCTTGCCTCCACCGCGTCCGGCGGAGATGCCGCTTGCGCCGGTTCCGCTTGCGCCGGTTCAGATTGCATCTGTTCCGGTTGTGCCGGTTCGGATTGCATCTGTTCGCCCGGAGCGCCGTCGTCGGTCGGGGAAATTTCGCCGAGTTTGAAAGCGTCAAATTGCGCGGCGTCCGTTCCGGCGGGATTTTCTTGCGGCAAATTTTCGTCGATTTTTTCGGCGCGCGCCTCGCGGGAAACGCGCCCCTCGGCGACCGGTTTTTCCGGCTTCGTCGCCTCGTCGATTAAATTTTGGTCCACGGTAACGAACTGCAACGGCAGGTCGCGCGCGCGCGTTTCCGGCAAAATATCCGCCGCCGGCAAACGCCGGTCAAACCGCCCCCAGCCGTAAAACAGCGACAAGTGCAACAGCAACGCCAAGACGACGCTGGCGGCAATCCGCCAACGCCAGCGCCGCCGTTCGTTGCCGGCGAACAAAACTTGCGGAATGAAAATAACGCGCATCGGTTTAGTCGCTTCGCGACAATTCACAATTAACAATTGAGGAGTTTGACGATTAAAAATCGCTCCGCGTATTTTTGATAATTAACTCCTCAATTGCGAATTGTTAATTGTAAATTGTTAATTGCTCTTTTTAATTTTCCCCGCCGCTCATTATACTGCCCGCCGTTTTTACCAAAGAGGATTAACCGATGCGCACGATTTTGCTCATTGACGACCACGCCGCCATTCGCGAAACGCTGACCGAAGTTCTCACCGACGCCGGACACAGCATCGTCGCCGCCGAAAATCAGACGCACGCCTTGGCGAAATTGGCGGAGCGCGATTTCGATTTGGTGCTGACCGACTTGATGTTGCCGGACGGCTCCGGTATGGAAATTCTTGCCCAGAGTCAAAAAAATTCGCCGACCACGCCGGTCGTGATGATTACCGGACACGGCTCCATCAGCAACGCCGTCGAAGCCACGCGCCTCGGCGCTTTCGACTATCTGACCAAACCGGTTGACCTGAACAAACTTCGCGTAACCGTCCGCAACGCCCTGCGTTTAGGCGAGCTCGAACAAAAAGTCGAACGCGGCGCGGCGCTCGACGCGCTCGTCGGACAATCGCCCGCCGTCGTCGCCGTCAAAGAACTCGTCAAACAAGTCGCGTATAGCGACGTAACCGTGTTGATTGAGGGCGAAAGCGGCACCGGTAAAGAACTCGTCGCCAACGCGCTCCAAGCGCAATCGCCGCGCGCGGGCAAGCCGTTTATCAAAGTCAACGTCGCGGCGCTGTCGCGGGAACTCGTCGAAAGCGAACTTTTCGGACACGAAAAAGGCGCGTTTTCCGGCGCCATTCGCCAGCGCAAAGGGCGCTTTGAAATGGCGGACGGCGGCACGCTCTTCCTCGACGAAATCGGCGAAATGCCGCTCGATATGCAGGTCAAATTATTGCGCGTCCTGCAAGAGCGCGAGTTGGAGCGCGTCGGCAGTAGCGAAACGTTGCCGGTCGATATTCGCCTCTTATGCGCGACGAATCGCGACTTGCGGCAACTCGTCGCCGACGGCAAATTCCGCGAAGATTTATTTTATCGCATCAACGTTCTGCCCATCAAAATCCCGCCGTTGCGCGAGCGCCCGGGCGACATCGAATTGCTGGCGCTACACTTTTTGCAAAAATTCAACGCCCGTTACGGACTGAACAAAGAATGGTCGAAAGAATTGTTGGCGCGGCTGACGGCGTGTCCGTGGCGCGGCAATGTGCGCGAATTGGAGAACACGTTGGAAGGGACGTTCGTCCGCGCCACCGCGACCCCGGTCGGCGTGAAATTTCTGCCGCCGGAAATCGGCGGGAGCGGGAGCGGGGCGTTAAAAATCGACGGCGACTTGCCCGCCGGCTTGACGTTGGACGAAGTGGAAAAACGTTATTTATTAAGCGAACTCGCCCGCGCCGGCGGCAATAAATCGAAAGCCGCGAAATCGCTGAACATCGGCATCAAAACCCTCTACCGCAAACTCGAAGCGTATGGGGAGTTGGACGGGGAAGAAGAAATTAACAATTGACAATTGACAATTAACAATGGCGGATGTCGCTTCGCTCCGCATTCAAAAAACTTATTCCGCAACGGTTAATTATTCATTGTTCATTGGTCTTCGGTAATGGCAAACCACGTAACCTTAGCGACGGCATTGGGCGGCGGCGGCATTTCCGTTTTGTCGCTGACGGGCTTGCCGCCGGACGCGCCGGAAATTTTACGGACGCTGACGGCGGGCGAGCTTCGCCATCACTGGTTGCGCGACCGCGCCGGCGTTATTGTCGATGAGGTCTTAATCGGCAAAACCGGCGAGAGCGAAGAATTTTTATTGACCGGACACGGCGGCAGCGCGGCGGCGTTGGCGTTGTTGCAGACGTTGCGCGCCGCCGGTTACGAAGAAAAAACGGACGGGAATTTTTTCGGCGCGTGGGGCGAATTGCTCGCGCAATGCCGGACGCCCGCGCAGGTCAACGCCGTCGCCGCCGCTTGCGCCGCGGACGACTCGGCGGCGACGCCCCGCTTGCGCGATTTTTTACGCGTCCGCCGCGTCGTCATCGCCGGCGCGACCAACAGCGGCAAGAGTTCGCTGTTCAACGAACTGGCGGGCGGCGATTTCGCGTTAGTGTCGGCGGAGGCGCGCGCGACCCGCGACCCGTTGCGGCACGAAACCGTCTTCGGCGGCTTTTCCTGCGAACTGTTCGACACCGCCGGTTGGGACGGCGCGGCGGCAAGCGCCGTTGACGCGGAAGCGTTTGCACGGGGGCAAAACGAATTGCGCGCCGCCGATTTAGTGCTTTTTGTCGCCGCCGCCGACCGTGCCGCCGACGCGCGCGCCGCGCAAATTATCGGCGAAAATTTGCCGCCGACCGCGCCGCTGATTATCGCGCAAAATAAAAGCGACCTCGCGCCGCCGCCCCCTTTGACTTTTTTCCCGTCCGCGCCGCGCGTGGCGATTTCCTGCCGCGCCGCGACCGGCATTGAGGAATTGCGCGAAACGATTGAAGAGCAATTACGAATTATGCAAGTCAACAAAATCCACGGGGCGGCGGTTAATCGCCCCACGCTTTAGCGCGGGGCGATTAAGAGCGGTGCGGATTTCTGAATTTGTTGCCGAACAACTCTAATTGACGGGAAAGGGAAAATAATGGCGAAATTTTTAGTTACCGGCGGCGCCGGTTTTATCGGGTCGAATATCGTCGCGGCGTTGCTGGCGAACGGCGACCGCGTGCGTGTGCTCGACAATCTCGCGACCGGCAGATTGAGCAATCTCGACGGAATGCTTGACCGGATTGAATTTCATCAAACCGATTTGACGGATATCGACGCTTGCCGCGCCGCGGTCGCGGGAATGGATTATGTGTTGCATCAAGCCGCGATTCCGTCGGTGCCGCGCTCGGTGGACGACCCGCAGATGACCAACGCCGCCAACATCACCGGCACGCTCAACTTGTTGGTCGCCGCCCGCGACGCCAAAATCAAACGGTTGATTTACGCCGCGTCGTCGTCGGCTTACGGCGACTCGCCGATAATGCCGAAAGTCGAAACGATGCCGCCCGCGCCGAAATCGCCTTACGCAATTCAAAAATTGACCGGCGAGTATTACTGCCAAAATTTCACGGCGATTTACGGTCTGCCGACTATTTGCCTGCGCTATTTCAACGTCTTCGGACCGCGCCAAGACCCGCAATCAACCTACGCGGCGGTGATTCCGCTGTTTATTCGGGCGATTATGCGGGGCGAAGCGCCGGTCATTTTCGGCGACGGCGCGACTTCGCGGGACTTCACCTACGTCGCCAACAACGTCGCCGCCAATCTGCTCGCCTGCGCCGCGCCGCCGAGCGCCGACGGCGAGGTTATCAACATCGCCGTCGGCGACGAAATTTCGCTCAATCAATTGGTCGAAAAAATCAATCGCGCGCTCGGGAAAAATATCGCGCCGCGCTACGCGCCGGAACGAACGGGCGACGTTAAACATTCGCTCGCTGACATCCGCAAAGCGGAAAAATTACTCGGCTACCAACCGACGGTGCCGTTCGCCGCAGGATTGGAACTGACCATCAAAGCGTTTGCGTGAAAGAAGAGATAAGGTTTGGTTTAAGATTTTTAAGGGGTTTAAGAATCTTAAGATTCTTAAACCCCTTAAAAATCTTTTCCCTTTTCCCTCTCACCTTTTCTTAAAAATCATCCCCGTCCAACGGAATGACTTTATTGCCGTCCTTCGGCGCGGGGAGCGCTTTCGTCGCCGGTTTTTTCGGCGCGGGTTTCGCGAGCGGCTTCGGTTGCGGTTTGCGCGGAGCGGGCGCGGGACGCGAAACGCCGCCGCCATCGCCGCCGGTTACCAACCGCACCAATTCACGCACCATATCGTTCAACGTCGCCGCTTGCGCCGAGAGTTCTTCCGACGCGCTCGCCGTTTCCTCGGCGCTCGCCGCGTTTTGTTGCGTAACCTGGTCCATTTGCGAAACCGCGCTGTTGATTTGCTCCATTCCCGTCGCCTGCTCGTTGCTCGCGTTCGTGATTTGCGCAATCAACTCGCTGACCTGTTGCGACCCGTCCTCGATTTGCTTGAAACTCTTTTCAAGCAAGTTCGCGATTTCCGTCCCGTGTTTCACCCGCGCCACCGTGCCTTCGATAAGTTCCGTCGTGTCCCGCGCCGCCTGCGCCGAGCGTCCCGCCAAGTTCCGCACCTCTTCCGACACCACCGCAAAACCCTTGCCCGCTTCGCCGGCGCGCGCCGCTTCGACCGCCGCGTTGAGCGCGAGCAGATTCGTCTGAAACGCGATGTCCTCAATCGTCTTGATGATTTTGCTGATTTTCTCCGCCGAATCGTTGATTTCGTTCATCGCCGTCGTCATATCGATAACGTCTTTCGCGCCGCTCTCTATCAACTTATTCGTCTGTTGATTGGTCGCGTTGGTTTTGTTCGCGTTATCGGCGTTTTGCTTGGTCATCGAAGTCGTTTCTTCAATCGACGCCGACGTTTCTTCGAGCGACGACGCCTGCTCCGACGCGCCTTCGGCGAGCGACTGCGAGGCGCTACTGATTTGATTCGACGCCGCGTCAACTTGCGTCGCGCTGTCGCCCAATCCTTGAATAATCGCGTTGAGGCGTTTGACCACGCCCGCGACGACGAGATACGCGATGAGCACGCCGAGCAAAATACCGACGATGCTGACCGCGAGCGTTACCACGCGCACCCGCGCTCCGAGTTTATTCGCGTCGCCGACGGTCGCTTCCATCGACTGCTTCGCGACGCCGGTAACCTCCTCCACGAATTTGCTCACCGCTTCACGCGCTTGCGCCGCGTCGCCGTTCATCAACCGCGTCGCTTTGACGTTGGTGTCTTGGTCAACCAGCGCGACGACTTGTTTGAGGGTGGCGGAAAGCGTTTCTTCCAACGTCTTGCGAACCGCGTCAAGGTTTTGCGCGATGGCGGGAAGGTCGCCGCGAATTCGTCCGACGACCGTGTTTAACGAGGCGATAATCGCGGCGTCTTCTTTCAGCACGGTTTCCCGATAGCGGTCGGAGGCGGCTAAATCCAATTCGGGAATATACCGGTTCACCGTGAGGCGCAGTTGCAATATCCGGGCGCGGGCGCGGCGCAAATCGTCAACCGCGTCTTCGTCTTTGCCGGACAACGACTGCGCGATTTCTTCCATCGTGCCGTCAACTTGCGTCAACCTATCCCACAAACCCGCAAACAACTTGGCGGCTTTCTCGTTGGTGTTTTGCAACGACAAGTCCGCCACGTGCTTGGTGAGTTCGACATACTTTGACCAGAGTTTCTGAAATTCCGGCATATAGCCGCGGAGTTGGTCCGAGGCGTCGTCGGGGATATTCGCTTCGTATAAGGCGACGTCTTCGGCGGCGCGCGTTTCCGTATTTTTTAACGCGCCGTTAATTTTCGCTTCAATCGTCGCCTCGTCGGTTTCACGGACGATGTCGATAATTTCGGCGCGGCGGGCAAGCAAGGTGGAATCGAGCGCCCCCAGCGCGGCGGTGCGATAGGTCAATAAGCCGAGTCGATTCGTGCTGTCCGACAACTCGGAAATGCTATACAGCGCAATGCCGGCAATCGCGGCGGCGACGACCGCCAACAAAATGATGGCGGAAAAAATCTTTTTGGACATCGACATAACCGGCTCCTTTTCGGGGGAGAGAAAACGTTTTGCGGATTAAATTTACGGAGGGAGAGGACGCAATAATTTGCCCGGCAATTTTCATCGGAGAGGTAGAATGACAAGCGGGAAAACGCGGCGGCGCGGAAGGTCTTTAGGAAACCGCTTAAAATTCTTAACTCCCTCAAAGCCCTTTTACGCCGCGGCGCGGCGGGGCAAAAATTCGCCCGATAAGCGGTTGGCAGTCGGCGGCGGTTAGTTTATAGTTGGCACGTTTCATTTTCGCCGTTAGTTCATCGCCGCTAAAAAAGGACTTTCTATGCCCGACGCCCCCGCCAACTGCGGCAACTGCGACAAAGCGTGCAAGACCGCGCGCCGCCCGTTGCTGACGATTCCCGACATTCCGCCGGCGCTGAAATTGAAAGCGACCGTGCGCTACGGCTACACCGGCAATCAGGAACTTTTCGCCACCGACCTCGCCGATTTACAGCGCGGCGACCTCGTCGTTACCAAAAGTCCGCGCGGCGGCGACCACGGCGAAGTTTTAACCGCGCCCGCGCCGCTCGCCCCCGACGACCAACTCTGCGGCTACGTTACGCGCCGCTTCTCCGAAAGCGACCGGAATATGCTGGCGCATCTCGCCGGGCGCGAGGCGGACGAGAAAAATCAATGCCGCGAAGCCGTCGCGGAGCGCGGTCTGCCGATGAAAGTCGTGGCGACCGAACATTTGTTGAGCGGCGAAAAAATCATTTTCTATTTTGTCGCCGACGGGCGCGTGGACTTCCGCGAATTGGTGAAGGACTTGGCGCGGCGCTTTCGCACGCGCATCGAATTGAAACAAATCGGCGTGCGCGACGAGGCGCGAATGTTGTCCGACTATGAACGGTGCGGGCGCGAACTTTGTTGTCGCGTCTTTTTGCGCGACTTAGAACCGGTAACGATGCGAATGGCGAAAACGCAAAAAGCCACGTTAGACCCGAATAAAATCAGCGGACATTGCGGACGCCTGATGTGTTGCCTGCGCTTTGAAGACGACGCCTATCAAACCGCGAGCGGCGGAGAGAGTTCAGAGTTGAAAGTTGAAAGTTGAAAGTTGAGAGTTTAGCGGTGGAGTCATTTTAATCATGCGCGAAGCGCAACCTTTGCTCAACTCTAAACTCTCAACTCTTAACTCTCTTCTTTTTGGCGACCGAGAAGCCGAAATAGCCGACCGGTCGCCCGAGCGCGTAATACTTGCCGTGCAAATACACCAACGGTTGCGCGGACGCCAAATCGAAGGACTGCTCGCGGTCGAGCAATTTTCCGGCGGCGTTCAGCGCGACGACCTCCGCGAGAAACATATCGTGCGCGCCGAGCGGAATAATCTGTTTGACGCGACATTCAATCGCTAACGGCGACTCGGCGACGACGGGCGCGCCGATGCTAAACGCCGGTTGCGCCGTCAAATTGCATTCCTTGAATTTATCGAAATCCCGCCCCGATTTCACGCCGCACCAATCGACCGCGCGCACCAGCGCCGCCGTCGTCAGGTTAATGGCAAACTCGCCGGTCTCTTTGATTAAACGATAACTGTAACGCTCCGGTCGCACCGAAATGTAACACTGCGCCGGCGCGGAACAAACGTTGCCGGTCCAGGCGACGGTGATGAGGTTGAAGCCGGTATCGCGATTGCCGCAACTGACCAGCGCCGCCGGCGCCGGATACACCATCGTCCCCGCCTGCCAGCGCACGCGGTCGGCGACGGGGGACGATTTTTTGACGGCGGCGGGAGAGCGTTTTTTGGGCATTTTTTAAATCAATTAACCATTAACAATTCACAATTAACAATTTTGAGGACAGAGTTGTTCGACAACAATTGTTAATTGTAAATTGTTAATTGTGAATTGCTCACAACAGTCCTTGTTCGGCGAAACTGAAATAATTGTCGTCGCCGATAATGAGGTGGTCAAGCACGCGCAGGTGTAGGATTTTCGCGGCGGCGGCGAGCGTCGCCGTGGTGGCGCGGTCGGCGGCGGACGGCGCGCTGTCGCCGGAGGGGTGATTGTGCAAAAACGCCACGGCGACGGCGTTGTCGCGAATCGCGCGGGCGAAGACCTCGCGCGGCGTCAGCATAAATTGCGTCAACGCGCCTTTGATAACCAAGTCGTCGCTCAACACGGCGTTTTTTTGATTGAGCGTAACCACGAGAAAATTTTCTTCTTTTTGCGCGCGGAAAAAGTCGCGATAAAAATGATAAAAATCCGCCGCCGCGCGCATCGGCGGTCGCAACACGGCGCGCGCCGCCGCCAATTTTTGCAACAACGACGACACCGCCGCCAAGCGCGTCGCCGCGCCGGCGGAAATTTTTTGCAGACGGCTGAACTCGTAAAAACCGGCAGTGAAAATTTCCCGCAATTCGCCGAAATGTTCTTTGAGTTGCCGCGCCGCCGCCCAGTCCTTTTCCCGCGGTTTGTCGCCGCCGAGAAGGAGCGCCAAAAATTCTTCGTCCGCCAAATCAAGCCGTTGCGCCAAGCGCTCGTTCAAATTTAGCGGCTTGACGTTTTGCCGCGGCGCGTTGTGAAAAGCGCAGTGTTTTTGCAATTCGCAAGACCGGCAAACCGGCGCGGCGCCGCACACGTTGTCCGCAAACGCATTCAACACGGCGGTGATTTGCGCGGCGTCCCGTTGCGCCGCCGCGGCGATTGCCGTGAGCGCGGCGCGAATGGTGTCCTCGTCGCCGGCGCGCGCCGCGAAACGTTGCTGAAAGCGGGAAATTTCGGCGAAGCGCGCGCGGTCGTTCGCGGGGCGATGCACGACGGCGGCAAGAAAATCCTCGCCGCAATGATTGCTCAGCGAGTCGGCGACGAGCGCGTAAAAGCGGGCGGGAGCGAGAGGGGCGAACATTTGGTCGTGGGCAACGGGCGATTTTCGGCGGCAATTTATTGCCGCCGATTGCCAAGCGCGAAGCACGGCGAACCTCAATAGCCCGCCGTTTTAACGGCGGGTAAAATGGCGAAAAAAATAAAAGGGCGTTAGCCCAAATTTCTTTGGAGTTGAAAGTTGAAAGTTGTGGTCGCGTTATTTCAACTCTCAACTCTAAACTTTTAACTCTCAACTCTCAACTCTGCTCTTTTCCTGCCACGCGGCTTTGAGGTCGCCGATGTTTTCGCTCAGCACTAAATTCTTTTTCGCGTCATAAACGCGCAACTCCGGCGCCAGCGTCGCGCCGCCGATATGCGCGCAGGAAGCGCCGTGCCGCTTCATTAGTTGCTCGAAAGTGTAAGCGTCGGCGTGCGTAACTTCGACCAACAGCCGCCCCGAACTTTCGCTGAACAACGCCTGCGCCGTCGTCAATTCGCCGGCGAGAACCGGCGGTAAATTCGATAAGTCGAGCGTCGCGCCCAACCCGCCGCCGAACGCCATTTCCGCCGCCGCCACCGCCAAGCCGCCTTCCGCGCAATCGTGCATACTCTTGCACAAGCCCGCCGTCGAAGCCGCCGCCAGCGCGGTGAAAACTTTCTTGTTCGCCGCGGCGTTGACGAGCGGCACATTTTTGCCGATGACGCCGAGCGTCGCGTAAAAATGACTACCGCCGAGTTCGTTGCGGGTGTCGCCGACGATATACAAATAATTGCCGCCGTTTTTCAGGTCCGCCGACACCGCGCGGCGGCAATCCGGCATAACCGCCATCGCGCTAATCAGCAACGTTCCCGGAATGCAAATCGTCCGCTCGCCGACGCCGTATTCGTTGTTCAGCGAATCCTTGCCCGACACAAACGGCACGCCGTAAATTTTCGCGATGTCGTAACACGCCTGCGCCGCCCGCACCAAGCCCGCGAGGCGGTCGGGCTTGTCGCAATTGCCCCAGCAAAAATTGTCGAGCAACGCGCACCGGTCGAGCGACCCGCCGACGGCGACGAGGTTGCGGAGCGCCTCGTCAATCGCGTTCGCCGCCATCCAATACGGGTCAATATCGGAATACTTCGGATTGATGCCGTTCGCCACCGCCAACCCCGTCGTCTGCCCCAACAGCGGCGCGATAACCGCCGCATCGTTCGGCGAATCGTGCGCCGCGCCGCCGAGCGGTTTGATGACCGACGCGCCCTGCACTTCGTGGTCGTATTGCCGGATAACCCACTCTTTCGAGCAAACATTCCACGCGGCGAGGATTTTTTTCAGCGCGGCGCCGTAGTTGACGGCGTCCGGCAGAACCGGCTCGGACAAAGCCGGCGCTTCCCATTTCGCCGTCAACGTCCGGCGCGGACAGCCGTCGTGCAGAAAATCCATCGTCAGTTCGCCGACGGACTTTCCCTGATAACGCAACCGCAATTTTTTATCGGCGCGGAATTTGCCGATGACCGCGAGCGTTACATTTTCCTCGTCCGCCAATTTTTGAAGCGCCGCCAAATTTTTCTCATTGGCGGAGATGACCATTCGCTCTTGCGCTTCGGAAATCCAAATTTCGGTGTAATTCAGACCGGCGTATTTCAGCGGCGCTTTATCTAAATCGACTTCGACGCCGCACTCTTCGCCCATTTCGCCGACCGCCGACGACAGCCCGCCGGCGCCGCAGTCGGTCAGGGCGGAATACAATTCGGCGTCGCGGGCGCGGAGCAAAAAGTCGAGGACTTTTTTCTGCTCTATCGGGTTGCCGATTTGCACCGCGCCGGAGGACACCATTTCGGAATTTTCGTCGAGTTCGACCGAACTAAACGTCGCGCCGTGAATTCCGTCGCGTCCGGTGCCGCCGCCGACGACGATGACAAGTTCGCCGCCGACCGGTCGCCGCCGCGTCGCGTATTTTTTCGGAATGAGCGCGAGATTGCCGCAGAAAACCAGCGGATTGCCGGTGTAGCGTTCGTCGAACAACAACGCGCCGTTGGCGGTCGGGATGCCCATCCGGTTGCCGTAATCGCGCACGCCGGCGATGACGCCGTTCATAATCCGGCGCGGATGCAAACAGCCGCGCGGCGTTTGGTCGTCGGGCAAATCCGGCAGACCGAAACAAAAAACGTCGGTGTTGAGAATCGGTTGCCCGCCGAGTCCCGTTCCCATCGGGTCGCGGATACAGCCGCCGATGCCCGTGCCCGCGCCGCCGTAGGGTTCGATTGCCGACGGGTGGTTGTGCGTTTCGACCTTGAAGCCGACGCCCATCTCCGGCGTAAATTCGATGACGCCGGAGTTATCGACAAACACCGACCAACACCATTCCGGCGACAATTCCCGCGTTACTCTGGCGACGGTGCTTTTCAGCAAATTGTCGATGACCCGCGTTTCGCCCGTCGTCGCGTCGGTGTAGTTAATCAGCCCTTTGAACGTTTTATGCCCGCAGTGTTCGCTCCACGTTTGCGCGACGGTTTCAAGTTCGATGTCGGTCGGGTCGCGTCCGAGTTCGGCGAAGTATTGTTGCACCCGCTTCATTTCGGCGAGCGACATATACAGTTGTTGCCGCCGCGACAGCGCGACTAATTCGTCGTCGTTCAACGCCGCGAGCGGCACGGACACTTTCTTAAACACGTAAGGCGCGGCGACCGGTTTTTGGCTCGGCGCGTTTTCGCCGATAAAAAATTCTTCGATGACGACGTTGGCGAGCAATTTTTCGACGGCGTTTTTCAGCGGCGCCAAGTCCGGCGCGGCGTTATGCCACGCCAGCAGATATTTGCGGCTTTGGCGCACCCAGTCGGGGCGCAGTCCTAATTGTTGCAAGCCGCGTTTGATGGATTGTTCGGCGGGATTCATCACGCCGTTTTTGCGACGGATTTCGAGAATCGTTTGTCCGGTCTCGTCCAACACGGCGGCGTTGACGGCGAAAATATCGACGACGGCGTCGGCGAAAAATTCGCGGGCGGCGCGGGCGGCGTCGGCGAGCGAAAAATCGCCGGCGACGGTATAGACGCGAATCTCGCGCACGGCGGCGAGGTCGGGCAAATTAAACCCGCGCAATTCGCGGGCAAGCGCTTCGTCGTGCGCGTCTTTGACGGCAATTTCCAAACGATAGGTGTCCATAAGTTGATTTCCTTTTATTGAACCTGTTGCTTAACTTGTAATCTAAAAAAAAAATTCAATTTGCCGTTCTATTCAATTGCCACGCGCTTTCGCGCGTGGATAGCGTTGGAAAAATGACCGGCTTTAGCCGAAAGTTTTTTCTTTGGGCTAAAGCCCTTTTTTTTTGACCGCCCACCACGCCTTAAAAGGCGTGGCAATTGAATAGAACATTCGCAATGGAGTTTATTCGCGTCCTCTGTGCCTCGGTGAGAAACAAGAAATTTGGAAAGCACACCAACCTTCGTTTCGCTCGGTTTCGTGAAAATCGGTTTAATTCGTGCCAATTCGTGGACGCATCTCCGGTTCCTGATAATGGCTGGCGGCGATATACGCCGCAATTTCCGCGGCGGCGGCTTGCGCCGTTTGCCAGTCGGCGCGCGCGCACGGCTCGCCGCCATACCATTTGCGGTCGAGCAAATTGACGAGCGCGCGGAGCGGCGTCTCGGCGGCGGTGCGGGCAAAGCGGCGCAAATACTGGCGATTGGTCGCCGCCGGTTGAATTTTGCCGTTATCCAGCCGCCAGAGCGTCGCCTGAAATACGGCGCGAAGCGAGGTGAGATAATCGCCGCGCTCGGCGGCTTCTTGCGCGGTCGCGAGATAATCCGCCGCCGTGCACTCGCCGCTCGCCGTCAGCGACAATTCGACGCGCCGCCGGCGGGCGGCGAGATAAAGCGAATAAACCAAATCCGCGCCGATGCCGAACAAGAGCAACAGGCAAACGCCGACCGCGACGTAATACAGCGTCGGCGAATTTTCCGAAAACGCCTGCGCCTGCTCCAACCACGGGCGCAACCGGTTGAACACCGCGTCCAACGCTTGCGCGAGATAGCGCGAAAACAGCATTGCTTCCGGTTGCGCCGCGGTCGCGTATTGCGGGTCGCGCAAGACCGTCTGCGCGGTCGCGGCAATGATTTCGTTGTCGGGCAGAGGCATCAGAATCGCTAAGAATTTTAAGTTTTTCAAGGGTCTTAAGAATCTTAATATTTTCTAAAATCCTTAACCGGCTTCCTCGCCGAACTCATAAACCGAAAAGCGTAGATTGTTAATGGCGAAACAAAACAGGCAACAAACTGCGCGTTCGTTGCCTGCCGTTTTTTATCTATTTTGGAAAATCGTTACGCCGCGGCGGAGACCTTGCGCGTCAGGATTTTATCGCGGTATTCCTGCCATTGGCGGTCGGAAGTGAGGAAACTAAACCGCCCGCGCAATTCGAGGAAAAATTCCCAAATCGCCGGCGTGCCGCGCCCGACCAATTTCAGGCGCACCAAGGTATGCAACAAATCAAACATCATCACCAACATTTTTTCGGTCTGCTCGCCTTCCCGTCCGCGACTGCGGTCGCTCGCCTCCTGCAAACTTTTAATGCCGCGCAACAGCGACGCCAACTCGTTGAGATAGACGCTGACTTCCGGGTGTTTCAGCGCGTCCGACCGATAAATTTCCTTCATACAGGCGTAGGGCGATTGATTGCCGGCGCGCATGAGCGCGCTGGCAATCGCCGACGCTTTGGCGAAATCGTAGCGGGTCAGCGCTTTGATAAACGTGTCTTCGCCGGGCGCGAGCGCCGGTTCGAGCGGCGCGATAGTGTGGCGCTCGCCCGCGTCGTCGAGGGCTTTGAGCGCGTCGTTTTCATCGGGGCTTAAACCGGACGCGGCGCAAAGCGAACTGCGCAAGGTCGCGGCGTAAATCTGCATTTCCGGCGTAAATTCCATCCGGTCGAAAACGGCGAGCGCTTCGTTCGCCGCGCGGTTGCGCAAATCGAGTTCGCTTTCCAAGCGGCGCACCAAGCGGTGTAATTCGTCGAGAAACAACGTCGAAGCGTGTCCGGCGGCTTGCGCCTGCATCGCCTGCAATTCTTTTTCGCGATTTTCGAGGGCGCGCGTCAAACGCGAGCGCTCTTGCCGCTCGGAATTTAATTCGCCGGTCATTCGCTCCACGTCAAAACGGGCGCGGCGGCTTTCCAAATCGGCGCCGGTCGCGGAATTATGCACCCGCTCGATTTCGTCTTTCAACGTGGCGATTTCGCTCAGCAACATCTGATTGCGCGATTCCTGCTCGCGCATCCGCGATTGCAACGCCGCGATTTCCGTCCGTTGCGCTTCGTTCGCCGCGATTTTTTCGCCTTCACTGCGGCTGAACTGTTTGCGCATCGCGTCGGCTTCCTGCAACGCGCCTTCTTTTTCCGCGGCGAGCGTGGCGACTTTTTGCTCGCCGACCGAGTGGAGATAACGGAGTTCGCGCGCTTGCTGGTCGGCGGCGAACCACGCGGACTGATAGCGGCGCGAGCGCTCGGACAGTTGCCCCAACAATTCGGAAATTTGTCCGGCGATACTTTCAACCTCGCCGGAACTGCCGGACAACGCCAATGAATTTTGCAACGAGGCGATTTGGTCGGCGGTCAATTCCGGCGGTCGCGGCAACTCGTTAGGCGCGACGCGGAGCGCGGGCTTGCTTACAGGCGCGGGAGCGGGTGGAGGCGGCGCGGACGGCGCGACCGCGGCGGGCGTGGCGGCAAATTCCGCGCCGGATTCTTTTAATAAACCGTCGATTTCGTCGAGCGAGGTCGCCGCCGGAGCCGCGGTTTCCGGTTTTGCCGGCGCGGGCGCGGAGGCCGCCGCGAGGAGCGCGTCAATGTCGTCCTGACCGGCGGGCGTGTCATCGACCGGCGGCGACGCGGCATCGGCGGACGCCGCCGCGAGTAAAGCGTCAATATCGTCCTGACCGACGGTGTCGTCATCGACGACGACGGCGGAAGAAACCGCTAGCGCCGGCGCGGCGGACTTCGCCGGCGCGGACGCCGCCGCGAACATCGCGTCAATGTCGTCTTGACCGGCGGTGCCGCTGTCGGCGGAAGAATCAGTGGACGGCGCGGGCGCGGACGCCGCCGCGAACATCGCGTCAATATCGTCTTGACCGGCGGTGCTATTGTCGGCAGTCGCGGCGGACGGAGCGGGCGCGGACGCCGCCGCAAGGAGCGCGTCAATGTCGTCTTGGTTAGCGGTGCCGCTGTCGGCGGAAGAGGCGGCGGAAGAAGCGGCGGACTTCGCCGGTGCGGGCGCGGAGGCCGCCGCAAGGAGCGCGTCAATATCGTCTTGATTAGCGGTGCCGCTGTCGGCGGCGGAAGCAGTGTCACCGGCGGCGGCGGCAAGAAGCGCGTCGATGTCGTCCTGATTAGCCGTGCCGCTGTCATTGCCGGCGTTCATCGCATCGTTGAGCAGTTTATCAATATCGTCTTGACCAATATCATCCATAGCCCACCTCGACACCGACCCGAAAGCGCGACCGCGCCAAATAGAATTATCCTTTCATATCGACGAAAAGCGCCCGTAAATTTAATCGACCTGTTCGCTGACCGCTGAAATAAAGAGCGATTAAAAATTACAAACTCATGTTACGCGATTTTGTCATCATCAACGTCCGCCGCGGCGGACGTGTCCGCTAAAAGCCCCGACCGGGGCTTAAGGTGAATAACGGTGTAGCGGCGAGGCGGTATCCGCCGCGCAACTCGGGGAAAACGCCACCACCAACCACAACCCCGCAGGGGTTGAACGATGGTTGACCCCCTTCGGGGTTCGGTGATTGGGCGGCGTTATCCCCGACCGGCGCGACGAGGGCGCGTGTCGCTTGACGTTATTCACATTAAACGCCTACGGCGTTTTTTAAGGATTTTATTTTTGTCAAATCAGTTACGATTTTTTGGCGCGCGTAACCTGGGTTTGTAATTTTTAATTTTTAATTTCCGTATTGCGCCGCCGCCACGCGACGGCGAATAACGCCCAGCCGAGCAGGCAGGGGACAATGGACAAATATTGCCCCATCGTCAGCCCCTGCGCGACGCGCAAGTCGGTTTGATATTCCTTGAAAAATTCCACGCTAAACCGCGCCGCAAAATACAAACCGAAAAATAAGCCGAGCAACATACCGCGCGGACGTTTTTCCCCGCCCGCCCAGCGGTCGGCAAAATACAAACCCGCCAAAATCGCCAGCGCCATTAAAAATTCATAAATTTGCGACGGATGCCGCAAGGGCGCATCGACCGCCGCACGCACCGCCGGCGGCAACGCGCCTAAATCGTAGCGGACGAAACGGACGCCGCCCGCGAAGTCCGTAATCCGCCCGACGATTTCCGCATTGAAAAAATTTCCCACGCGCACGCCGGCGGCGGCAATCGCCGCGCTGAACGTGAAACGGTCGGCGATTTCCCAGTAATTGAGGCGATAACGCCGCGCATAGACGCCGAGCGCCAATAAAATCCCCGCCGCCGCGCCGTGGCTGGCGAGCCCGCCTTCCCAGAAATACAAAATGCGCCACGGGTCGGCGCGATACACTTCCCACTCGTAAAACAAGCAATGCCCCAACCGCGCGCCGACAATCGTGCCGACGACGCCATAGACGATAATCGCGTCAATCGTTTTTTGCGGATAGTTGCCGCGCCGCATTTGCCATTGCCACAGATAAAACGCCGCGAGCAAACTGAGCGCGAAAATCACGCCGTAATAGCGAATCTGCAACGAACCGAGCGAAAACAACACCGGGTCTAAATTGTGAACCACGCCGAGCGCGGCGTCGTAGTAAATGGTTTCCGGCATATTGGAGCGCCTTTTTGGAGGAGGGAGTGGGCAGTGAGACGTTAAAAGTTGTGGTCGCGGTTATTTCAACTTTCAACGCTAAACTTTCAACTTTTCACCGCCCGCTCCGCGCGAAAGAAATTTTATTTTCCGTGCCGCGGCGCAAGCGGGCGATGTTGGCGCGGTGGCGCAGAAAGACGATGGCGACGATGGCCACCGCGAGAAACAGCGCCGGTAAATTTTCCCGCGCCAAAACGTCGCCCCACGTGCAGACGATTTGCGCCGTGATGGTCGCCACCGCCGCGCCCAACGAACCGAGCGACACATAGCGCGTCAATGCGACCACGCTCAGCCAAACGATAAGCGCGACCAACAACGGCAACGGAATTATCGCCGCCGCCACGCCCGCGCCGGTCGCGACGCCTTTGCCGCCGTGAAATTTTAACCAGACCGGAAAACTATGCCCGACAACCGCGAGCAAGCCGCCCAGAACTTGGTGAAACGGCAACGCCGAGTCGCCGGCAAGAAACCAATGCGCCAGCCAATACGCCGCGACAAAACCTTTCAGCGCGTCTAAAAACAACACCGGCAACCCGAATTTCCAGCCGCAAACGCGCAAAACGTTGGTGAAGCCGATATTGCCGCTACCGGCTTGGCGAATGTCGATGCCGGCGCAAAAACCGGCGAACAAGCCGAACGGCAACGACCCGACCAAGTAACACAGCAAAAGATAAAAGAGGAGGTTTGACATAGTTTTTTCGAGTTTAAGGAAGTAAATAAACGCGAGTTTTTAGTTGGTGGTTGGTAGTTGGTAGTGATGGAATTTTTTATTGGCAAATCCGCAAACGCGCACGAAGCGAATCTTTGATAATCAAAACTCCGACAGCCGCCCCAACGGGGCGCAATAGACCTGTTCGATAACCAAGAGCGAGCAAATTTTCGGGTCTAATTTTCCGTCCCGCAAGGAAAAATGACGAAGCAATACCGAGAGTATTGCAAGGAATTTTGACGTAGCGGGACGAAAAATTAACCGAAAAGATGCCGCGAATTGGTTGTCGAACAGGTCTAATATATCAGCCCAGGGTAAGGCACACGCTCTACCGTGCCGCCACCATAGGTAGCGGTTGATTGATAAAACCATCCGACAGTCCCGCCGCACGGTTGGCGGCGGCAAACGCGGCGGTGGCGAGAGCGGTTCGCCAAAACGCGGCGAACCGTCCAATTGCGGTTGGCGCTTCGCGCCGCTTAAACCCAGGGTGGCGCGGCTGATAGAACGTCGCCGCTCACCCTGGGCTGATATATGTCGCGCTTTCAGCGCGGCTGTCGGAACGATTTAGCAAAAATTGCGCGAAGCGAATTTGAAAATCAAACTCCACAGTTTTTAATTCTTAATTTTTAATTGTCTTTCGCCAACGCGCCCGCGAAACGGTTGAGCGCTTCGGCGAGCGTGGCGCGGGGGCAGGCGATGTTGAAGCGCTGAAAACCCGCGCCGGATTTGCCGAAAATCAAACCGTCGTCCAACCACAATTTGCCGCGCTGAATAATGCGGTCGTTTAATTCGCGGTGGCTGAAGCCGAGCGGACGGCAATCGACCCACGTCAAATACGTGCCTTCGAGCGGCGTCATTTTTACCACCGGCAGTTCGCGCCGCAAGAAATCGCGCATAAAATCGCGATTGGCGACGAGATATTTTCGCAGTTGCGTCAGCCAGTCGCGCCCGTGCCGGTAAGCGCTTTCCGTCGCGACCAAGCCGAGTTGGTTCAACTGGCTATAACCGGAAACGCGGAGCGCCTGCTGAAACCGCCGCCGCAAACCGGCGTCGGCGATAAAAATGTTCGACGTTTGCAAACCGGCGAGATTAAACGTTTTGCTCGGCGCCGTGCAAACGACCGTAAAATCGGCGAAATCCGCGACCGTCGAAAAAACGCGGTGCCGGTTCTCGTCCCAAACAAAATCGCAATGAATTTCGTCGGCGACGACGACGACCCGATGCCGCCGGCAGATGTCGCCGATTTGTTGCAATTCCGCCAAAGTCCACACCCGTCCGACCGGATTGTGCGGACTGCACAATAAAAATAATTTGACGTCGTTCGCGACAATTTGCCGCTCAAAATCGTCGAAGTCGATATGGTGGCGACCGTCCGCGTCAATGACGAGCGGCGAACTGACGACGCGCCGCCCGTTGGCGGTGACGACGCCGGAAAAAGGATAATAAACCGGCTCCTGAATGAGCGTAGCGTCGTTCGGCGCGGTGAACGCCCGCACCGCCGTCGCCAAGGCAAAAACCACGCCCGGCGACTTGACCGTCCATTCCGGTTGCGGGTCGTAGGCAAATTCGCGCCGGAACCACGCGCGCGCGGCTTCGCCGCCGCCACCACCATCGTCGCTGTAACCGAAAATGCCGTGCGCCGCCGCGTCCCGCAAAGCGTCCAAGACCTCCCGCGGCGCGCGAAAATCCATATCGGCGACCCACAACGGCAACACGTCCGCCGGCATCCCGCGCTCCGCGGCGAAATCATATTTCAGCGAATTCGTCCCGCGCCGGTCGATTATTTCATCGAAGTCGTAAAGCATTATTTTCCCTTGTCGAACAGCGTTGGTAGTTGGCAGGGTTAGAGTTTTTATCGTCAAAATCGCTTCGCGAACGCTTGCGGATTTGAAAGGCAAACTCCGCTAACCCAAAACTATCAACGACAAACTATCAACTGTTCTTTCTATTGCAAACGGGCGGGCGCGAAAACGCGCCCGCCCGCCTTGCCCCAAATTTCCAAACGCAATTTTTAATCGCGAAATTCGCCAATCAGTAGCGAAGCGTTGTGTCCGCCGAAGCCGCAGGAGTTGGACATCGCGTAACGAATTTTTTTCCCGACGGCTTTATTCGGCGTGTAGTTCAAATCACATTCGGGGTCGGGCGTTTCATAGTTTATCGTCGGCGGCGCGACGCCGTCGCGAATCGCCAACGCCGAACAACCTAACTCAAACGCGCCCGCCGCGCCGAGCATATGCCCCGTGCAACTTTTGGTCGAACTAATCACCGTCTTGTAGGCGTGGTCGCCGAGCGCCTGTTTCAGCGCGTTCGTTTCCATCCGGTCGTTCAACTCCGTCGAAGTCCCGTGCGCGTTGACGTAATCAATTTGTTCGGGATTAACTTCGCCCATCGCCATCGCCAAGCGCATCGCCGCCGCCAAACCGTCGCCTTTTTCGTCCGGCGCCGTAATGTGCGTCGCGTCGTCGGTGAAACCGTAGCCCAAGACCTCGGCGTAAATTTTCGCGCCGCGCTTCTTCGCGTGGTCGAGGTCTTCTAAAATCAACGCGCCCGCGCCTTCGCCAATCACAAAGCCGTCGCGATTTTTGTCAAACGGACGGCTGGCGCGCTCGGGCTCGTCGTTGCGCGTCGAAAGCGCGTGCATATTCGCAAAACCGCCGAGCCCCATAATGCCGATGCCGGCTTCACTGCCGCCCGCGACGATTAAATCGGCGTCGCCGACTTGAATATGCCGGAACGCCAAGCCAATCGCGTGGCTCGACGAAGCGCACGCCGTTACCGTCGCGTAATTCAGACCGCGAAAACCGAATTCAATCGCGATTTGCCCGCAACCGCCGTTAATCATTAACATCGGCACGCTGAACGGCGAAATCCGCCGCGGACCGTGTTCGGTGAATTTCATCAGTTGTTCTTCGACCGATAAAATGCCGCCGATGCCGCTGGCGAAAACCGAGCCGCACCGGTCGAGATTGAGTTTTGGCAAATCAAGCCCGGCGTCGTCTTTGGCGAGCGAGGCGGAAGCGACGCAAAAATGGACAAAACGGTCGAGCCGCCGCGCGGAACGCGGGTCAAGCCAACGGCTCACGTCGAAGTTCTTGACCTCGCAACCGAATTGCACCGGAAAACCGACGTGTTGCGTCGGGTCGAACGTCGCGGCGCCGCTGACGCCGGCGACAATGTTCTTCCACGTTTCTTCCGTGCCGATGCCGACCGGCGACACCAACCCGATACCGGTTACGACCACACGGCGCAAGGTGATTGTTTTGTTAGCCATCGTTTTTTCCCGCTTCTAAATAAAAAAAAGAACTTATCCACGAATTTTCACGAAACCGAGCGTAGCGAAGGTTAGTGTACTTTCCAAATTTTTTCTCACAGAGGCACAGAGACACAGAATTCCACAGGGAAAAAACGGAATAAAGCAACTCTTTTCTCTCTCCGTGCCTCTGTGGCTCTGTGAGAAATCTCCGGCTCTTAAATTCGGGTTAATTCGTCTAATTCGTGGACAAATTTCTTACTCCTAAATTCCCTGAACTACGCTTTTTCTTCGACTTTTTTCGCGACGAAATCGACGACGTCGCCGACGGTATCCGGCGGGGTGCCTTCGCTGGGAATTTCGATGTCGAAAACGTCCTCAAATTCCATCGTCAATTCCGCGAGGTCGAGCGAGTCGGCGTTGAGGTCGTCAACAAATTTGGTCTCGCGTTTGACTTTTTCGCGGTCGGTGTGCAGTTGCTCGCAAATGATGTCCATCACCTTGCTTTCGATTTCTTGTTTAGTCATGGTCGGTTCCTTTATGCAAAGAGAAAAAAACGTCTTTAGTGGTTCGGTAATTATCAAGAGTTCGTTCCCGCAACCGAGCGAAGCGAAGGTTAGCGGGCTTTCCAAATTTTCACATCACCAAACCGCCGTCAACTTTGATGACTTCGCCGGTGATGTAACTCGCGTCGTCGCTCGCTAAAAAATTCACCACTTTCGCAATGTCTTCCGGTTGACCGAACGTGCCGAGCGGAATCAAATTTTTCATTGTTTCTTTGATTTTATCGGACAATTTGTCGGTCATCGCCGTCTCGATAAAACCGGGCGCCACCGCGTTGCACCGCACGCCGCGCGCGGCAAATTCTTTCGCCGTCGTTTTCGTCAAAGCGATAACGCCGCCTTTCGCCGCCGAATAATTGGCTTGTCCGGCGTTGCCGATAATCCCGACGACCGATGCGATATTGACAATCACTCCGCGCCGCTGTTTCGCCATCAGACGCGCCAGCGCCCGCGTGCAAACAAACACGCCTTTTAGGTTGGTGTCGATGACCGCGTCCCAGTCGTCGTCTTTCATCGTCAGCAACAAGCCGTCGCGCGTAATGCCGGCGTTGTTGACCAAAATATCAATCGCGCCGAATTCCCGCGCCGCCGCTTCGACCGCCGCACCGACCGCGTCTTTATCCGCCACATCGACCGCCGCGCCAAGCGTTTTCACGCCGCACTCGGACGCGATTTTTTCCGCCGTCGCCGCCGCCGTCGCCGCGTTCGTTCCCCACACGACCACATTAACGCCGCTTTGCGCCAAGCGCCGCGCCACCGCTTCGCCAATCCCGCGCGTGCCGCCGGTAACTATCGCCGTTTTCATAGATGCCGCCTTTTTTAGAGCAATTAAAAATTAAAAATTGCGGATTGATGATAAAAAATTGCGTTTCGTATGGCGTTTCGCAAATTTGAGAACCCAATTCCATAACTTTTAATTTGTAATTTTTAATTTGTAATTCGTAATCAATCGGTGATTTCCACCAAATTATTTTCCGGGTCGAAGACGCAACTTTCATAGCCGCCGGTGCCGGTGAGCCGCGGTTCGCCGACCACTTTAATGCCGTCGCCGCGCATTTTTTCGGTCAGCGCGTTCACGGCGTCGCGGCTGTCTACGCGAAACGCAATATGAATAAATCCCTCTTGATATTGGTGTTTCGCCGACGCGGTCAATTCCGGTCGGGTCATCAATTCCAAACGACTGCCGCCGTCGAAGTTGAGAAAATACGCCTGTAAACCGGTTTTCGGATTATGATATTTCGGCTCGACGCGCGCGCCAAAATACTTCTCGTAAAAATCCCGCAAACGCTCAAGGTCGCGCACGTAAATCGCCATATGCTCAATCAACATCGCCGGCTCCCTTGTTTAAGTTGGCAGTTGGCAGTTATGGAGTTTTATTTTCAAATTCGCAAGCGCCTCACTGCCCACTGCCCACTGCTCACTGTTGCTCAATGTCTTCAATCGCCGCCATACTGTTGACGCTGGTGATGTCGCAGGTCGCGTCGATGCGTTTCATCAAGCCCTGACACACTTTGCCCGGTCCGCATTCGTAGAAAAATTTGTCGCCGGTCGAACTCGCGAGTTGCATCGACGCCGTCCAGCGCACCGGACTGACCAACTGTCGCGCCAGCGATTCGCGGAGCGATTCCGGCTCGCGCAAAATCTTCGCGTCGGCGTTGTTGATAAATTTCTTGCCGATTTCGCAGACCTGCGTTTCGCGCAAAGCGTCCGCCAAGGACGCCCGCGCCGCTTCCATCAACGGCGAATGGAACGCGCCGCCGACTTTCAGGCGCGTAACGATTTTCGCGCCGGCTTTTTTCGCCAGCATTTCGGCTTTTTCGAGCGCCGCGATTTCGCCGGACACGACCAATTGTTTCGGACAATTGTAATTTGCCGCCACAATCACGCCCGCGTCGCCCGCGTCGGCGCAAATCTGTTCGACCGTTTCGTCCGCCAAACCGATAATCGCCGTCATTCCGCCCTTGCCCGCCGCCGCTTTTTCCATCAATTCGCCGCGCAAACGGACTAATTTCACGGCGGCGGCGAAATCCAGCGCGCCGAGCGCCACGAGCGCCGTGTATTCGCCGAGCGAATGACCGCTCGCGCCGGTTACTTCGACGTTGCACCGCTCGCGCAAGGTTTCGAAATACGCCAGCGACGCGACCAACAACGCCGGCTGGCAATTTTCAGTTTTCGCCAATTCCGCCTCGTCGCCGGCGAAAACCAATTTTTCCAATGAAAAACCGAGCACGTCGCTCGCTTCTTCAAACAAACTCTTCGCGTAGCCGCCGGTGTCGAAACAATCCTTCGCCATCCCGACGACTTGCGCGCCCTGCCCCGGAAAAAGGAAATAGCCGCTAATGTTCATTCGTGAATCCCGTTGAGATAATTAAGAATTAAAAATGCAGAATTAAGAATTTCGAAGTTTGA
Source organism: Planctomycetales bacterium (assembly GCA_025997475.1). Lineage (GTDB taxonomy): Bacteria > Planctomycetota > SZUA-567 > SZUA-567 > SZUA-567 > MS499-59. The sequence continues at coordinate 21,473 of BNUQ01000008.1, read as the reverse complement.
CTTTCAGATTCGCGCAACATCGTTCTGATAATCACTCCGCCATTTTCAATTCTTAACTTACGTTACGCGGTCAACCAAATTCGCGCGATTAGCGGTCATTTGCCCCACGCTTTAGCGTGGGGTCAAGAGCGGATAAAAATCACCGACTTTAGCCGAATAAAGGAAGAGCGAACGGGTCGAATATATTGCGCCCCGTTGGGGCGACTGGCGGAATAAATTAGCAAGATCGCGTAACCTCAATGCTTAATTCTGCCTTCTGCATTCTTAATTGTTTTTTCACCACCGCAACAGCGCGCTCGCCCAGGTCAGCCCGCCGCCGAACGCGACTAAACTCACCAAATCGCCGCGCTTAATCACGCCCTGCCGGTTGGCTTCGTCCAGCGCAATTGGAATCGTCGCCGCGCTGGTGTTGCCGTATTTATCCAAGTTCATAAAAATTTTGTCCAACGGAATTTCCAATCGTTTCGCGGCGCTTTCGATAATCCGCGCGTTCATTTGATGCGGAATTATCGTGTCAATATCTTCGCGCTTCAAGCCGCAACGGTCGAGCGATTCGCCGACGAGTTTCACAATGCGCGACACCGCCTGCATATACACCGCGCGCCCGTTGATGGCGATGAAATTTTTTCGGTCGGCAAGCATTTGCGCCGACGGCGGAATCCGCGACCCGCCGCCGGGCAAAATCATCATATCGGCTTCCGCGCCGTTGCTCGCCATATGCGTGTCGATGATATGGCTTTTGTCGTCGTCGTCCGCCGGCGACAAAATCGCCGCGCCGGCGCCGTCGCCGAATAAAATGCAGGTGCCGCGGTCGGTGTAATCGACGAAGCGCGTCAGCACTTCGCCGCCGCAAATTAGAATGTTGTTCATTACGCCGCTGGCGATTTGCGTCCGCGCCATCGACAAGGCGAAAATAAAACCGCTACACGCCGCCGAAAGGTCGAACGACGGCACTTCGCGAGCGCCAATCGCGTGCTGAACGCGGCAGGCGGTGGACGGAAACGCCGAGTCCGGCGTTACGGTCGCCACGATAATCATATCAATGTCTTCGGGGCGCATCTTGGCGTTGTCGAGCGCGCGGCGGGCGGCGTTAATGCACAGGTCGCTGGTGGCTTCGTCCGGCGCGGCGACGCGGCGCTCGCGCATGCCGGTGCGCTGGACAATCCATTCGTCGTTGGTCTCGACCATCTTCTCTAAATCAACGTTGGCGAGACGCTTCTCCGGCAAGTAACTGCCGGTGCCGACAATTTTAACTTGACGCAACTTGGTAGAGGAAATCATTTGGGACACCACGATTATTTTATGGGGCTGATAAATAATGCAAAACCGGCGTTGATTACGACAAACTATTCACATATTCGTCCAAAAGATAAATCTCCGCCGCCAGCGCTTCGGCATCAACGCTGTGATAGTGCAATAAATAAATCAAGTTGCCGATATATTTTCCTATCACCACCGATTCCGCAAACGAACTGTTGGCACTCGTCCAACGCGGCAATAATTGTAATCCACATATTACCGCAAAATAGGCGTTGGCTTGAATGGTCGATAGGTCATAAGTATCGTTTGCATTTAGGGTTGTTTTTTTAGCGTCGTCCACCAACCGCTCCGACTTCAACGACCGAATAACCACCGGTCTGATTCTGGCTAACCATTTTATGGCGTAAGCCGCTCGTTTATGGTCGTCGGCGTGGCTAATTCCGCGAAAAAAAGTCAAGCGAAACATATCGCAAACAGAATTTTTCAACGCTTCCAACAATAGGCGTTCGTTCAGATAAACTTTATTATTGGCATACAATTCACTGTTTTCATAAGTATGATAACAACTTTGAAACAAACGAAACAAATAACCCTCCATTCCCGTGCGACGAAAAATCTGCGCCGGAGAATATGAAGTAATTTCTTCTCCACATTTCGGACATTTAAGCATAGCAATTCCCGCCGGCGTTCTGACTATAGATTTTTTTATAAAACGATTGTTGGATAGTTAAACTCTTTTTCACTTGCTCCAAGTTAATCGTCTTCTCGTTTAATGCCTCGCCGTCATTTTTCAAGACAAACTCAGTGGCGGCAATAACCCCGAAGTCATTCATCGCCTCCTCAAATAGCGCGCGAATATCTTCTTCTTTGCTAAACATTTTTTCTTACCTCCATCAACCGGCAGTCGCCATCCCCTGCGGATAAGCATATTTTATTCGCCCGCCCCGCGCAATTTCGCCACATTTTCCGCAATCACCGCGTTAATATCGCATAGCGCCGCGTCGCGGGCGTTTTTCAGGGCGTGATAGACGCCGAGCGGTTTACTTCCGCCATGCCCAATCATACAGATACCGTTGACGCCGAGCAGGGGCATACCGCCGTAATAGTCCGGGTCGCCGCGCCGTTTGGCGTAATTAAACGCGCCGAATTTCTTCATTAAAAACGCGCCGAATTTTGCGAGAAAACCGGACTCGTTCACGCCGTATTTAATCCAGCCGTTCATTGCCCGCAACACGCCTTCGGTCGATTTCAACAGCGCGTTGCCAATAAATCCGTCGCAAATTACGACATCACAGTTGCCGTTCCACAAGTCGCGACCTTCGACATTGCCGAGAAAATGCACCGGCGTTTTTTCGATAAGCGCAAAGGTCTCGTTCAGGACGGCGTTGCCCTTGCCGCGTTCTTCGCCGACGTTGAGCAAACCGACGCGCGGGCGCGCCACACGCCAAATTTTTTCGGCGTAAATCGACCCCATCAGCGCGTAATCGGCGAGGTGCTCCGGCTTGGCGTTGACGTTCGAACCCATATCGCAACAAAGACATTTGCCGGCGTCGCCGGACGGCAAAGTTACCGCCAAGCCCGCCCGCGACACACCCTTAATATGGCGCAAACCGAGCGTCGCCGCACCGACCGCCGCGACGGTGTTGCCCAACGCGACGACGGCGTCAACTTTGCCCTCTTTCGCCAATTCGACGGCGCGGACAATCGAACTGTCTTTTTTCTTGCGCACCGCCTCGAATTTATCGCTCATTTCCACGACTTCGGCGCAATGGAAAATTTCGAGCCGCGCGTTTTCGGCGAGACCGTTTTTCGTCAGTTCCGGCGCGATAAGGTCGCGATTGCCGACCAACACCACCACGGCGTCGTTGACGGCGGCGTCACTTAAGAACTGCGCCACGCCGGAAATAATCGGCGGACAGCCCTTGTCGTTGCCCATCGCGTCAATCGCTATTTTCATCGCGTCCTCATTGTTTCGCCGCGGTTGCTCATACTCGCAGGTCGTTCAAAAATTAACAATTAACAATTAAAAATTAACAATGGCGGAGTTTGATTTTCAAATTCGCTTCGCGCCGTTTTGACAGTTATCCTTCAATTGTTAATTTTTAATTGTTAATTGATGTCAGTGCGCCTCGACTTCGACGCGCTTTTCGCCGCCGTAGTAGCCGCAGGTCATACAAACGCAGTGGGGTAATTTTTGCGCGTTGCAACGCGGACATTCGCCGAAATTGGGCGCGACGAGCGCGTGATGACTCCGACGTTGGCGCTTTTTCATTTTGCTGGTTTTCAGCCGAGGAACTGCCATATTTCTCTCCTAACCTAATTTGTGAGGTGGACAAAACGGCGCAAAATGTATGAGTAACGCGGTGGCGGTCAAGAGTCGCCCGCGCCGCTCGGCGCGAAAAAAGGTAAAAGAGGCGAAAAAAAATTAGAGCAATTACAAATTAAAAATGGCGGAGTTTGACTTTTAGTTCGCCGCGCGCCATTTTTGATAATTACTCCGCTTGCCGTAGCAGTTCACAAGCCATCGCGAACTTCACGAAGGCGGAGTAGATTTTCAGGTTCTAACCGCCATGGCTTTTACCGATGGCTTGCCGCCGGTTTTTTTGCGCGCGGCGGCGGAATGCACAGCGCCTCTAAACCGTGCGCCGACGCCCATCGACCGCGAGCGGTCGTCGCCGCGGGCGGCCGTTTTACGCGCGTTAAAACTCCCGCCGCCGCGCTTGCCGCGCCACCGTCGTTTCGTAGGATATGACATCGTGATGTCATATCCTACGAGGCAGATAAAATGTTGAAGCGCACGCTCACGCCGCTAATTAGGCGGATTTCCCGCAATTTTCCCGCGCTGTTGCTGACCGGCATGCGGCAAGTCGGCAAGTCCACGTTGCTGAAGATGGCGCAGACGGCGGGACGGCGTTATGTCTCGTTAGACCACTTGGACGACCGCGACTTGGCGCAAAATCAGCCCGCCTTATTTGTTGAGCGTTACGAGCCGCCGGTGATTATTGACGAAATTCAATACGCGCCGCAACTTTTCCCCTACCTCAAAATTTACATCGACAGCCATCCCGAAAAAAACGGCTTATTTTGGCTGACCGGCTCGCAAAAATTTTCGTTGATGAAAGGCGTGCAAGAAACGCTCGCGGGGCGCGTGGCGATTTTGGACTTGCTCGGTTTGTCGTATCGCGAGATGACGAAAAAGCCCTACGGCGGTCGCCCCTTTTTACCGGCGCCGGCGCTGATTAAACACCAGGCGTCGCCGCTAAAATTGACGGAATTGTATAAAATTATTTGGCAAGGTTCGTTCCCGCGGCTCATCACGCATCGCGGCGAAAATTGGAGCACTTTTTATAAATCGTATTGGCAGACCTATATTGAGCGCGATGTGCGGGACGCTTTGGACTTGCGCGGCAACGAAATAAAGTTCCATAATTTTGTCCGCGCGGTCGCGGCGCGCACCGGCGCGATGTTGAATTACGCCGAAATCGGGCGCGACGCGCAAATCGACCAACGCACCGCGCGCGCGTGGTTGGGCGCTCTCGTCCGCGCCGGTCTCGTTAAAATTATCGAGCCGTATTATCGCAATCCCACCACGCGACTGCTCAAAACACCGCGCGCGTATTTTCTGGACACCGGCTTATGCGCGTATCTCACCGGCATGAATAGCCCGGAGACCTTGGAAGCGGGATATTTGACCGGCGCGATTTTGGAAACGTATGTGCTGGGGGAAATTCTGAAAAGTTATTGGCATCACGGCGAAGACCCAAATCTTTATTTTTATCGCGACGCCGACCAGCGGGAAATCGATTTTATTCTTGAAATGAACAACACCTTGTATCCGCTTGAAGTGAAAAAAACGGCGACGCCCACGCCGGACGACGCCCGCCATTTCGGCATATTGAAAAATTTGCCGCAACCCGTCGGTTGCGGCGCGGTGATTTGTTTGCGCGCGTCGCCGTTGCCGCTGACGGAAAACGCGGTGGCGATTCCGGCGTGGACGATTTAGCCCGCGCGTGTTCACCGCATCGCGCTTTTTCTGGGCATAACCGCGTGCGCAATTCGATTTACGTTAAATCGAGCGTCCCCCGCTACGACCGTTCTTCAATTTGCTTGAAACTCCGCGCCAATTCGGTCGCGATGTCGTAGCCGTGTTTCACCCGCGCCACCGTGCCTTCGATAAGTTCCGTCGTGTCCCGCACCGCCTGCGCCGAGCGCCCCGCCAAGTTCCGCACCTCTTCCGACACCGCCGCAAAACCCTTGCCCGCTTCGCCCGCGCGCGCCGCTTCGACCGCCGCATTCAGCGCGAGCAAAAGTGGGCAGTTACCGCGCGCCGCGCGAATTCGGCAAAAAAAAATCCCGCTTTACCCTTGCGAAGTCCCGGCGTTGATTTACGATGCCGTGAAATTTATCGGTCGGCGCGGGCGGTTCGGGCGCCGCCGATGCTGACGATTGCGCGGCTCCCCGCGCTTGCCCGCGCTTCAACCGCGCCGCCCTTTTTTCTCCGGTAACCTTTCAAATCCAAAATTCCTGCGACTTCTCAATCTTGCGACTTGCGAGCGAAATCCTGCCGTTGGCGTCCCACGGCGGCAACCCGCAAAACGTAATCCGGCGAGGGTAGCCCGTTTTTTGGAAAACAAAATTTTCCGATTTTTTCTACCGGCGCGCCGCCGGTCTCGCCCGTTTTCACGCCGTTTTAGAGCGGCAACTTCACGTCAAAAATCCGCGCCTATTCTCAACGAAAGGAACATTCATGCCCGGCTATCGTCCTAATGACAACAACCGCAACGGCAACAACCGCAACCACTACCGCAACGACCGCAACAACAACAACCGTAACGACCCGCGCCGCCAACCCAACGGTCGTCGCCGCGCCGGTTTGCCGGCGGGCTTGCCGGCGGACGAGGACGAGGAAATTTACGACCGCCGCCCGCAACCGACGGTCGGCTCCGCGGCGATGCGCGAAGAGGACGGACGGCAAATGACGGACGCCGAGGCGCAGGCGTCGCACGAGCGGATTATCGCCGGACTGTCGCCCGACCAAGCCGCCTCGCGCGAAAAAACGCAAAACGAGGTCTATGAGCAAATCAAGCACGGCGAACTGCACATCGCGGCGCTGAAAAATATGTCGGTCGCCGAATTGCGCGACATCGCCCGCACCGAAAACCTCGGCGACACGGCGGGCTTGGTCAAACAGGACTTAATCCGCACCATCATCCGCAGTCGGGTTACGCAACAGGGAATAGTGTTCGACGAGGGCGTGCTCGAAATTTTGCCGGACGGCTACGGCTTTTTGCGCAGTCCGAAATACAGTTATTTGCCGTGTTCCGAAGACATTTACATCTCGCCCAGTCAAATCCGCCGCTTCGGAATGCACACCGGTTTGACCATTTCCGGGCAGATTCGCCCGCCGAAAGACGGCGAAAATTATTTCGCGTTGTTGCGCGTCGAAACCATCAACAACGAAGACCCGGAAATTTGGAAGTCAACGATTGCGTTCTCGGACTTGACGCCGATTTTCCCGAACGAGCGCCTGTTGATGGAAACCGAGCCGCTGGAATTTTCGGGGCGGGTGCTGGATATGGTGATGCCGTTAGGCAAGGGGCAACGGGCGCTCATCGTCGCGCCGCCGCGCACCGGCAAGACGGTGTTGATGCAGACGATTGCCAACGCGATTACCAAAAATTCGCCGGAGACGAATTTAATCGTTCTGCTTATCGACGAGCGCCCGGAAGAAGTTACGGATATGGAGCGGTCGGTGAAAGGCGAGGTCATCAGTTCGACGTTCGACGAGCCGGCGGACCGGCATATTCAGGTCAGCCAAATGGTGATTGAAAAAGCCAAGCGAATGGTGGAATACGGGCGCAACGTGGTGATTTTGCTCGACTCGATTACGCGCTTGGGGCGGGCGTATAACACCGAGGCGCCGCATTCGGGGCGGATTTTATCGGGCGGCGTGGACGCACAGGCGTTGCAACGCCCGAAGCGGTTTTTCGGCGCGGCGCGGAACATCGAAGGCGGCGGGTCGCTGACGATTATCGGCACGGCGCTGATTGACACCGGTAGCCGAATGGACGAAGTGATTTTCGAGGAATTCAAAGGCACGGGCAACGCGGAAGTGGCGCTGGACCGGCGGCTGGTGAACCGGCGATTGTATCCGGCGATTGACGTGAATTTGTCGGGGACGCGCAAAGAGGATTTAATCGTGAACGCCGACGAACTGGCGCGGATTTGGCAGGTGCGGAAATATCTGAACGATATGAATCCGGTGGACGCGATGGAATTTCTCCACGACAAAATGAAAAAATTCAAAACCAACGCCGAATTCTTAATGACCATCAATCCGAGCGCGACGAAGTGAAGCGCCGATTCGTTCAAAATATCGGAGTAAAACTATGTCAGACGACCAACCGACTGATTTACCGAAACATTATTCGGCGGCGGACGCCGAGGCGAAGTGGTATGCCCGCTGGGAAGCCGCGGGCGGTTTCAACTCGGACGTGGATAAAAATCGTTTGCCCTACACCGTCGTCATTCCGCCGCCCAACGTTACCGGCAAACTCCATATGGGGCACGCGCTCAACAACACGCTCCAAGACATTCTCATTCGCGTCGAGCGGATGCGCGGCAAAAACGCGCTCTGGCAACCCGGCACCGACCACGCCGGCATCGCCACGCAAAACGTCGTCGAACGCCAACTGCGGCAGGACGGTTTTCATCGCGAGGACATTGGGCGCGAAAAATTCATCGAAAAGGTCTGGCAATGGAAAGAGCAATACGGCTCGACCATCATCAACCAACTGAAAAAACTCGGCTCCTCCTGCGACTGGCGGCGCGAGCGTTTTACGATGGACGACGGGCTGGCGCGCGCCGTGCGCGTCGCGTTCGTGCAACTGTATCGCGACGGGCTGATTTATCGCGGGCGCAAACTTATCAACTGGTGCCCGAAAGACCGCACCGCGCTCGCCGACGACGAAGTCGATAAAATCGAAGAAGCCGGACATTTGTGGTATTTGCGCTATCCGGTCAAGAATCCGAAACGCGCCGACCGCCAATATCTCGTCGTCGCGACCACGCGCCCCGAAACGATGCTCGGCGACACCGCCGTCGCGGTCAATCCCGCCGACGAGCGTTATCAAGACCTCATCGGACAAACCGTTATTCTGCCGCTGACCGGTCGCGAAATTCCGGTTATCGGCGACGCTTTCGTCGAGATGAAATTCGGCTCCGGTTGCGTCAAAGTTACGCCGGCGCACGACCTCACCGACTACGAATGCGGCTTGCGCCACCAACTCGAACAAATCGTGGTCATCGGCGAAGATGGCTTAATGACCGACAAAGCCGGCAAATTCCGCGGTCTCGACCGCTTCCGCTGTCGCGAGAAAATCGTCGCCGAACTCGACGAAAAACATTTGCTCGACCAAACCGAAGACCTGACGCACAGCGTCGGGCATTGCTATCGGTGCGGCACGGCGATTGAACCGTATTTGTCGGAGCAATGGTTTGTCAGTATGAAACCGCTGGCGGAAAAGGCGATTGCCGCGAGTCAAGCCGGCGAGGTGAAATTTTATCCGGCGCGGTGGGAAAAGGTCTATCTGAACTGGCTGACCGAAGTCCGCGACTGGTGCATCTCGCGCCAGATTTGGTGGGGACACCGCTTGCCGGTGTGGTATTGCGAAAAATGCGGCGAGACGCACGTCGCGGAGACCGCGCCGGCGGAGTGCGCCAAATGCGGGGCGGCGGAATTGCGGCAGGAAACCGACGTGTTGGACACGTGGTTCAGTTCCGCGCTGTGGCCCTTTTCGACGCTGGGCTGGCCCGACGACACCGAGGATTTACGTTATTATTATCCGACCGACACGCTCGTTACCGACCGCGGCATCATTTATTTTTGGGTGGCGCGAATGGTCATGCTGGGACTGCAATTTATGAAAGAGGTCCCGTTCAAAAGCGTCTATATTCACGGCTCGATTTTGGACGAGAACGGCGCGAAAATGTCGAAGTCCAAAGGCAACGGCATCGACCCGCTCGTGATGATTGACGGCGGGACGCAAACGCGCTTCGGCAAAGAAGTAACTTTTCCGGCGTATGGCGCCGACGTCGTCCGCTATACCCTGTGCGCGCTGACGACCGAGGGACAGGACATCAAACTGCAACCGACGAAATTCGACCACGCGCGGAATTTCGTCAACAAGGTCTGGAACGTGTCGCGTTTCGTGATGCTGTCGCTGTCCGGCAAAACGCTGACGACCGCGCCGGTCGAGGTTCGTCAATGCGGCTTCGCCGACCGCTGGATTTTATCGCGGTTGCAGGCGGTCGTCGAACAAGCCAACGCGGCGTTCGACCGCTTGGCGTTCAGCGAATTCTCGACGGTGTTATACGATTTTATTTGGCGCGATTTCTGCGACTGGTATGTGGAAATGGTCAAACCGGCGTTTCGCGAAGCGACGCCGGAGTCGACGAATTCGGCGCGGGTGTTGCTCTACACGTTAGACCGGATTTTACGCTTGTTGCATCCGATAACGCCGTTTTTCACCGAAGAGGTCTGGTCGCGGTTGCGCGAACTCGCGCCAAGCCGCGGATTGACGGATTCGTTGCCGGCGGGCGAATTTTTGATGAAAGAAAAATGGACGCAACCGGTCGCGGAATGGCGGGACGAGGAGTTGGAGATTTCGATAACGGAGGTGCAGGACTTGGTGCGGGCGGTGCGCAACATTCGCGCCAAATATCGGGCGCCGGACGACAAGCCGGTTGAGTTGCATATCTCCGCCGCCGAGGGTAACGCAAAATTAGTGGACCGGATGGCGAATTTTCTCACCATCATTCAGGCGCGCGCCAACGTCGGGAAAATTTTCGTCGGCGTGGATTTGTTAAAACCGAAAGTGGCGGCGACGGAGGTTTTAGCCGGCGCGCAAATTTTCGTGCCGCTCGCGGGCTTGTTGGACGTGGAAACGGAGCGCCAACGCGCGGAGAAAGAATTGGAAAAAAAGAAGAAAGCGCTTTATTCGCTGAATCAGAAACTCCATAATTTTGAGTTTCTGAAAAACGCGCCGCCGGCGATTGTCGCGAACGAAAAAGAACGCGCCGCCGACCTCGAACAACAAGTAAAAAACCTGCAGGCCTGGCGCGACGGTTTGCAATAGACCTGTTCGACAACCAATTCGCGGCATCTTTTCGGCTAATTTTCCGTTTCGCCGCGTCAAAATTCCTCGCAATACTCTCGGTATTGCTTCGTCATTTTTCCTTGCGGAACGAAAAATTATACCCGAAAATCTGCTCGCTCTCGGTTATCGAACAGGTCTAATAAAAACGGACGACAAAAACGGCAGGGGCGGCAAAAACCGGTCGGGGCGAAAATTCGCGCCCGACCGGTTTTTTAATTAAGCGTTTGAGTTTTTAAAAAATCTTAAAAACCTTAAAAACTTTAAATGCTTATTTTTTTACCAAAAAAAACTCCGTCATTCGCGCTTCTTCCGCGTCAATCCGTTTAAGTTCGCGCCGCTCAATGTCCGATAAAAATCCCGATTGTCTAAAACGTCTATTCGCGGATAACCATTGAGAGGGCAGGATGAAAATTCTTCGTTGGAGCGGCGCGCTGTTGGCGGCGGGATTCCCTCTGTTCGCCGTGGGGTGTTGGCAAGCCGAGTCGAACACGAATCCTTTTGACGCGGCGCTGACCGACGACGTGCCGGACACGCTGAAAAAAGGACCGCGCCGCGACTTGCTCGCCCAAGCCGCCGCCGCCGACAACGACCTCGCCACGCCGTTAGAACAGCAGTTGCGGGCGTTGCGCGAAACGGCGCTCAAACAACGGCAGGAACTGGCGAAAACGCGCGGCTCCGCCGAGGAATTGGCGCGGCGCAACGACGAGTTGGAAAGTTCGTTGCAACTCACCGAACAGCGCATCAAAAAAGTTCAGCGCGTGATGCGGATGATTGGTGAAAATCTCGACGACGGCGACGACTTGCCCGCCGGCGCGTTGTTGGCGTATCAGGGCGGCGACTCGCTCTATCCCGCAAACGAAGTTGCCGTGCCGCGCGCGCCGCGCGCGAAAAAATCCGCCAATTTCGCCAACAATGACGATTGGACAAAACCGGCGGACGGCTTGGGAGAATGGGGCAAACCCGCGGCGGAGACCGAACCGGAAATTCCGTTGCCGGAGCCGGTGGTCAAAAAAGAAGCGAAGGGCGGCGACCCGTGGGATAATATCGCGTTACCGTCGATTCGTCCGCGCGGCGACACGCCGCCGCTCAAAAAAACGCCGCCGACCGGCGACGAGGTCTGGAATAATTTTTCGCGTCCGTCGCTGTTGCGCCCGTCCGTCGCGCCGTCGACGAGCGCGGCAAGCGATTTGCCGGCATCCGCCGCGCCGGCGGGCAATGACCGATGGCAAAACTTTAGCGAGAACGAGGTTGAGAGCGGGCTGACGGCGAAGCGGTCGGCGGCGATAATTTTACCGCCGGAAAATTCGGCGGCGGATAGCGGACGTGCGGATAACGGGCGTAAAAATACGCGGTCTGACGAATGGGCCATCAACGCCGTGCCGCCGCCCGCGCAACTACGTGAAGCGCCGCGCGAATCGACGTGGAAAACCGGCATTGAAGAACCGGAACTCGACAACGCGTGGGAAATGTCCGCCGCCGTGAAAAAGCAGGTTGACGCGCGGGTGATTTTGTGCGACGGCGACGGCAAAGAGGCGACCTACATCATCAGCCGCCGCGTCGGCGACGACATGGTCGAAGGGGCAATCTATCAAGCCGACGCCAATAATATCCTGGTGGTTACGGAGGTCTATGCGACCAACGCCAAAGCCAAACTGCACCCGCGCTACGCCCGCGGCGGCATCGACGCCGACACGCCGCTCGCCAAATTGGCGCGCTTGCCCAAATAAAACGGCGCCCGCCCCTCGCGCCGCCGAACCGAAAAATAAAATTCAGACAACCTCCTCCGACGGGGAGGTTGTTTTCTCTTGCTAGTCGTTGGCGGATGGATACACTCCGCCTCTTCATTCGGCAGAAGTAGGCGTAGCCCGCTCGGGCGACGAAATTCTTCTGCTTCGCCGCGCGGATTTCGCGGCGCGAAAAGCGGTTGCTTATGAGCGTCGTTTATCGGTTAAGTGATATGGACGCTCCGCTAAGTGTGGCGGTTCTGCACGGTCTAACAAAATAATTTTCCCGAAGATTGCCGCGGCGTCATTCGTCGCGGTCGGTTTTGGTTCTTTTTTGACCCGTTTAACAAAAGGAGAATTGGCTATGGCTAAGGAGACGTTTGTGCGGAAGAAGCCGCATATCAATGTGGGGACGATAGGTCACGTTGACCATGGTAAGACGACGACGACGGCGGCGATAACGGCGGTGTCGGCGGCGTTGTATGGCGGGAAGCGGGTGGAGTATGACGAGGTGGCGAAGGCGTCGGAGAGTCAGGGGCGTCGGGACGCGACGAAGATTTTGACGATTGCGACGAGCCACGTTGAATACGAGTCGGCGAAGCGGCACTACGCGCACGTGGACTGTCCGGGGCACGCGGACTATGTGAAGAATATGATTACCGGCGCGGCGCAGATGGACGGGGCGATTCTCGTTGTGGAGGCGCCGAGCGGACCGATGCCGCAGACGAAGGAGCACGTGTTGTTGGCGCGGCAGGTGAACGTGCCGAAAATCATTGTGTTCTTGAATAAGTGCGATTTGATGGAAGGCGAAGAGGAACTGGTGGAATTGGTGGAGATGGAGATTCGCGAGTTGCTGACGAAATACGGTTTTCCGGGGGACGTGACGCCGATAATTCGGGGTTCGGCGACGAAGGCGTTGGCTAATCCGCAGGACGAGGCGAGCGGCATCAAAAAACTTTTGGACACGATGGACGAGTATTTTGACATCCCGCAACGCGAAGTTGACAAGCCGTTTTTGATGCCGATAGAGGACGTGTTCAGCATTAAGGGTCGCGGGACGGTGGTAACGGGACGGATTGAGCGCGGTAAAATCAAGGTGCAGGACAAGGTGGAAATCGTCGGTTTGGCGCCGACGAAGGACACGGTGTGCACGGGCGTGGAGATGTTCCAAAAGACGTTGGACGAGGGGGTTCCGGGGGACAACGTGGGGGTGTTGTTGCGCGGGGTGGAGAAGAAGGATGTGATGCGGGGTATGGTGTTGGCGGCGCCGAAGTCGATATTGCCGCATAAGAAGTTTAAGGGAGAGGTGTATGTGTTGACGGCGGAGGAAGGTGGACGGCACACGCCGTTTTTCAACGGTTATCGTCCGCAGTTTTATTTCCGCACGACGGACGTGACGGGCAAGGCGGTGTTGCCGGAGGGGGTTGAGATGGTGATGCCCGGGGACAACATCACGATGGATATCGAGTTGATAGAGCCGATTGCGATGGAAGAGCAGTTGCGTTTTGCGATACGCGAAGGCGGACGGACGGTCGGCTCCGGCGTCGTTACTAAAATTATTGAGTAGTAAAATCTTGTCCGCGAATCGTCGCCGATTCGCGGACAAGGATTTCTATTTCTGCCAATTATCTCAATTGACAGGAGAAAATGATGGCTGTGATTTTTGGCGAAAATTTTGTGCCGGTGAATTCCGAGCCCTATGCGGGGTTTAGCGATAACTCCTGTTCGGTAACGATGACTACGGAAGGGATACTCGCGGGATTTGCTGAGGTCGCGCACGCCTTTGAAGAAAACGGGCTTATCGACGAATTAAAGAAAAGTTCTCTTTATTATCGTGGAACAAAGGCGGAGGATAAATAATGGCGACTGTCGAACCGGAATTTTGGGACGGAGCAGTTGATTGGAAGCGTATTTGCTTGCAGGTAATGAATTGGGTCGAGCGTAATTTCCAGTTAGAATTATCGCTTAATGACGCTATTTTTCGTGAAGTCCGGCTTTCGACGACGTATTCGCTGAATCAATTTGGCTTACCCAAGCCGAACATTGCGAAACGGGCGGGAGTTTTCACTTTTTGGTTTCGTAAATTGAAGCCGATTAGTTATGCGGAAAATTCTCCCAACTATTTTTCAGCAATAAACGAGATGACCGCTTTGATGACGGGCTTGGCGATTTGCCAGACCTACAAAGACGACTTGGTTAATCCCGATTTTACCGTGGCGAATATCCCGCGCCGGTTGTTGTTCGACTGGATTTATAGTTTGCGTCGCCATTCTTATTCGCCGCACAGTTTGACGATGGCGTTTGAATTGATTGCGTCGAAATACTAAATTGTTATTTCTGACAACGATTATTTTTTTAAGGAGCCGATAATGGCGGAAAAAATTTGTATCCGAATGAAGGCGTATGACCACGACATTTTGGATACGTGGAGCCGGAAAATTGTCGAAGCGGCGAAGAGTTCCGGCGCGCGGGTGGCGGGACCGATTCCGTTGCCGACGCGCATCGAAAAATACTGCGTTTTACGCAGTCCGCACGTGGACAAAAAAAGCCGCGAGGAATTTGAAATCCGCACGCACAAGCGCGTGGTCTATATCACGGATTTCTCGCCCTCGACCATCGAAATCATCGGCAAAGTCGCCACACCGCGCGGCGTCGATTTACAGGTCAGACAAATGTCGGCGTGAGCGACAATTAAGAATTAACAATTAAAAATTAAAAATTTCCTCTCCGAAATTGTTAATGGTAAATTGTTAATTGTGAATTTGTTTGCCTTCGCGTTTATTACGGGGTTTTGAGCATTTTTAACGAAGGAGCAAAATAATGTGGCGAGGAATCTTGGGTAAAAAATTAGGTATGACCCAATACTTTACCGAAAACGGCGACCGCGTCGGCGTAACGGTGTTACAAGCCGGTCCGTGTCCGGTCTTGCAAATTAAAAACGTGGAGCGCGACGGCTACGCGGCGTATCAAATCGGTTTCGACCCGAAACGCGAAAAAGTCAGTTCGCAAGCCGAAATCGGACACGCGAAAAAGACCGGCAACGCGCCGATGCGGTTTATCCGTGAAATTCGTTTGCGCGAAGCGACCGAATTGAAAGAGGGCGATGTCATCACGCTAGCGACGTGGGAGGATTTGGTCGGCAAAGAAATTCAGGTTACGAGCAAGAGCAAAGGCAAGGGCTTTCAGGGCGTGATGAAGCGGCACGGTTTTCACGGTTTGCGCGCGACGCACGGCGTAAAAACGCACCACCGCCATCCGGGTTCTATCGGCTCGCTGACGCCGGCGCGGACGCCGCTCGGCGGACGAATGGGCGGACATATGGGAAGCGAATGGGTTACGCAAAAGGGATTGAAAGTCGCGAAAATTATTCCCGAAAAAAATCTGATTTTAATTCGCGGCTCGGTTCCCGGCGCCAACGGCGCGCAAGTGCTGATTCGTCCGGCGCAACCTTACGTCGCGCCGCAAAAAGCGGCGAAAAAATAGACCTGTTCGATAGCCGAGAGCGAGCCGATTTTCGTGTCTAATTTTTCGTTTCGCAAGGAAAAATGACGAAGCAATACCGATGTATTGCAAGGAATTTTGACGCGACGGAACGGAAAATTAGCCGAAACTCTGCCGCGAATTGGTTGTCGAACAGGTCTAATAAAGGAGTAGTTCAATGTCCGAATGTCCTAATCGCGAGCGCAACGCGGAAAAATGCAATTGTCCAAGCAAAGATTGCCCGCGCCACGGCGTCTGTTGCGAATGTATCGCGCAACACCGAAGCAAAGGCAATCTGCCGATGTGCTTGCGGTAATCTATTTTGATTGAACGACAAGGCGGGCAACCATTGCGGTTGCCCGTTTTGCGTTGAAGCGGACTACCGCGTTTTTCAATTTTTTATTTTTAATTGCTCTTTCCCGCCTTTCTCTTCTCAAAACAGTTACCGGCGTCGGCGGCGCTCGCTATAATCCCGCGCCAATTGTCGGCGACGAAACCGTCGCGCGAAAAAAAATTCCCGTAAATATCCTCGTAAAAATTATTTCAAGGAGACCGCAAAATGGCTGAATTCGTTCCGCCGCCGGTGAAACGGAAATGGCGTTGGTTGAAAATTATCCTGCTTATTTTCGTGGTCGTCGTCGCGCTCGCGGCGGCGGCGGGCGTCGCGTTGCGCGCCAAATACAACGACGAATTTATTCGCGCCGAATTGGAGCGTCATCTCGGCGACGCGCTTGCCGCCGACTGCAAAATCGGCGGTTTGCAGTTGTCGCTTTTTGGCGGCAACGTGCGTTTGACCGATTTGCAAATCACGCTCGCCGGCGCCGCGAACAGTGCCGCGCCCAAAGAATTGCTCACGGTCAAAACGGTGAACACGCATCTTGACTTGGCGAGCGTCCTCTCCGGCAAAGCGCGGGGCAACGTGCTTATCGACGGGTGGCAAGTTAACGTCGTTCGCCAGCCGCGCCAACGCGGAACGCGCACCGCCGGACGCGACGGACGCGCCGGACGCGACGGACGCGGCGACCGCGCGGCGGCGGCGGAAGCCGCCGAAACGTCCGACGACGAACACACCACCAACATTCGGCAGGCGCTCGACGAACTGCGGGATTTACCGTGGGACGATTATTTGAAAAATCTCGACCTGCTCGCTTACGTCCATCAATTTTCATTCGTCGTCGCCAACGGTCGAGTAACGTTGAGCGACGCCGGCAAACGTCTCGGCGACTGCCAATTGGATGTCGTCAAAATCACCGCCGACAAAAACGGCGACGCGCTCGCCGCCGCCGCGCAAATACGTTTGGTCACGCCGCAAGTCCCCGCCGCCGGCGCGTTTAACTTGACGATGAGCGCCGACCTTGTGCCGCATGCCGCCGGATTGGCGCGGCTTAGCCGCGTCAAAATCGAGAGCGATTTAACCGACTTCGACCTGCCCTACGTAACCCGTTATTACGGCGCCGGTTTCCGCTGGCAGAAAAATCGCATCGGGTTAGGCGCGCCGTTTGCCGGCAAATTTTCGGGCGTCGGCGACAATCTCGCCGACGGCTTGACGCTGACTTTCAATTTGTCCACGCCGCGCTTGCTTGAACTTTTCCCGCGCCGCGAAAATGAAACGCCGTTCCCCGGTCTGACCGTCAACGGCGACGCCACCGCCAAGCCGACCGGCGAGTGGCAACTTAAAAATCTCGATTTACAACTCGGCGACGCTTCGGCGAGGTGGCTGAAAATCCTCGCCGACGGCACCGGCAATCTCGACCGCGACCTCAATTTTCAATTGGCGCTGACGCAAGACCTCACGGCGTTTGCGACCAGCGATTTGGCGAAACGGTTGAATCTCGCCAACCTCTGCCAAGGCGAAACGCAACTGCGCGTCCGCGCCCAAACCGTCAAGACGCCGACCGCCGCCGACCACGCGACCATTTCGTTGACGGTGGAGTCCGCCAATCTCGGTTTGCGCGTCAACGACCAGATGCAGGAATTTCCGTTCCACGGGCGCGTGCAAACCGAATTTGACGCCGACGCGGCAGGCGCGCGCAATTTGGTCTTTACGGCGGAAGCCGTCGCCGGCGACGCGAAAAATCCGACGCTCACCGTAAAAACACCGGCGCCGCTGACGTTGCCGTCGCCGACGGCTTGGCAACATTTGCGCGGACAGTTGCAGTTTGCCGTCAACGCCGCCGACTTGTCGCGCCGTTTCCGCGCGATGCTGAAAGAATTCGGCGTCGGCGACATCAACGAGCAAATCGTCGGACAGTTGCAATGCACCGACGACCAATATCAAGCCGCGTTGCGGCTAACGCCGGTCGGGAGTTCCGCCGCGCCGGTCGAACTGACGTTAAACGTCGTCGCGCCGACTTCGCCGCAAGTGAAAATCGCCGGCGAAATCAAAGCCGCGCCGCAGGACCGCACGAGTTTGCAGGCGACGATAAATCGCGGCGACGACGGCGTTTCGCAAATCAAACTGACCGTCAATTCGGCACTGACTTTGGAAACCGCGTCGGCGTTGCAACGCCGGTTTATGCCGATTTTTTCGACGGCGGCGTTGCCGGACGCCAAGGGCAATTTCCGCGGTGCGCTTGAAGTAACCGCGAACGGCGCGGGCGACCGGTGGCAAGCCGCCGCGCGGTTCAATTCCCTCGTCGAAAACGTGCAGGTGCAACAAGACCAATATCTCTGGCGCGAGCCGAAAGCGCAACTGTCGGGCATCGTCGATTTCACCGCCGCCAAAGGGGCGCAAAATTTAACCGTCAAACAATTGCAAATCCGCTCTTCGGCGGCGAACGTTAATTTGGTAACCGGCGCGGTGCCGTTGCATTTGGCAAATTCCTTGCCGGAGTTGCTCGACCAATTGCCGACGTTTAGTTTCGCGCTGGTCGTGGGCGAAAACGCGTGGCGGCAAATCGACCGGATGCTCGGCGGGAAAATTCCGTCGGCGATTTTCGGGCTGGACTCGCAACTGACCGTCCGCGCCGAATACGCGGCGGATAAAAAATTATTGGCGGTGCCGGAAATCAGCGTCAAGGGCGGCAAATCCGGCGCGCTGTTGCAAGAATTTTCGTTGGCGACCGCCGTCAGCAATCCGGGCAAAATCGCCGCGTCGCCGACGCCGGCGACGGCGCTGGCGTCCCTGCCGCAAGGACTGCTGATTTCCCGCGCCGTCTTGTCGGTCGCCGGTCTGAAAAAACTGCTCGGCGAAGAGGGCAACGCTTCGGTGCGCGCTTTGCAGGGCGAAAATTTTGTGCTGACGAATTGGCGGCTGACGCCGCGCGAGAAGGACTTTATCCTGACCGGTATGGCGGAAGGCGCGTTGTCGTTTGTCGGCGCGGCGCAACGCGAGCCGCTGTTGCAGTTGTCCGGCGCGGCGGGTTTTCCGGCGGAAAAACCGCTGACGGTGCAAATTGCGGACGGCGGGCAAACCATCATTGCCGCCGGTATGTTGGATATGACCGGCGCGGCAATTCATTTCGGCGTGATGGACCCTTACGTTTATGACAAGAAAAAAGGCGAACCGCTGCATTTGCAATTCAGCGCGCGGCAACACGCCGACGGCAAAGTCGAAGTGCCGAGCGTCGTTCTCGACGGCAAGTTGCCGGTGTCGCTTGACCAATTCGCGCTCGACACCGGCGGCGGCAATATCGCGGTCAAGTTGGCGGCGGTGAAAATCGGCGCGCCGTTTAACCTCACGGCGCAAAATATCGACCTCGACAAAAATGCTAATCGTTTGCGCGGCGAGGTCGCCGTCGGACACGTCGATTTGGCGATGCTCAGTCCGTTTATGCCGAGCATCCAAAATTTGAGTTTGAGCGGCGCGCTCGAATCGGCGCAGGTGAAATTCGACAGTCCTTATGCGTCGTTGCTCGGCGCGACGGTGGATTTAGCCGCGGTGCGCAGCGCGTTGCAAGTCGGCAGTTTGGCGATGAGCGCGACGAACACGCAAAACCGCGCCACCGTCCACACGTCGTTTAGCGGGATGAATTTCGACACGGCAAGTTCGACGCTGACTATCCGCGATTTGACGCTGACGAATCCGGCGTTTTCGGCGACGCCGGTGTTGCGCGTGCCGTCGATTACGGTTACGCCGCGCTTGGCGTCGCTCTCGCCGTTCACGATTGACCAAGTGTTGTTGACCGGCTTGCAAGCCGTGTATGAAAAACAGAAAAACGGCAACACCAACGTCGAGGCGTTAAGCCAAGTGTTGGACGGTATTTCCAGCGATGCGGGCGGCGGCGGCGGTTCGCCGAGCGCGAGCGCCGGTCAAGCGAGCGGCGGAAAATCCGGCGGCGGAGGTCCGGCGGCGAGCGGCGGGCAATCGCTGTTGATTAACACCTTGCAAATTCAGAACGGCGAGGTCAGCATTATCGCACCCGGCGCCATTTACGACGGAAAAAAATTGCCGCTGAACGTAACGATAAAAGACGTGACGAGCAGTAGCACGAGTAGCATCGTGATGCAGGTCATCAAGTCGATGTTCGGGGCGATTATGCTCGAAACGGTCAAATCGATTTTGAACGTGCCGAATTTGGTCGGCTTGGTGTCGGACGGACTGATAAATAATTTGAGCAATCTCGGCGACCTGAAAATCGGCGATGTCGCGCCGCTGAAAATGCTTGAAGGATTAGGCAAGTTCGGCGCCAATACGACGGGCGATGTCGTCAACACGGCGGGCAATCTCGTGAAAGGAATTTTGGGCAAAGATAGCGCCGACGCCGACGCCGGCAACAACGTGTTGAACGCCATCGGCGGCATCTTGGGCGCAAAGAAGGACGCGCCCGCGCCCGCGCCGAACGAAGCGCCGCCCGCGCCGAATCCGGTGGGAAATCTGCGGAAGTTGTTTAAGTAATCGAGTGAGCAGTGGACGGTTTTCGGCGGCGATTTATCGCCGACGATTGAAACGCGGCGGAGCCGCCACCGATAATTCAATAGCCCGCCGTTTTAACGGCGGGTAAAATATCGAGTGAGCAGTGGGCGGTTTTCGGCGGCAATTTATTGCCGCCGCTTGCAAGGAGCGACGCGCGGCGAAACTCAATCGCCCGCCGTTTTAGCGGCGGGTAAAATATCGAGTGAGCAGTGGGCGGTTTTCGGCGGCAATTTATTGCCGCCGCTTGCAAGGAGCGACGCGCGGCGAAACTCAATCGCCCGCCGTTTTAGCGGCGGGTAAAACGGCGAAAAAATGCACGGGCTTTAGCCGAATGTCTTTTTGGGGCTAAAGCCCTTTCTTTTTTAACCGCCAAACGCGCGCCCAAGCGCGTGGCAATTGAATAGAACCGCCGCTAATTGGCGCCACTCCGGGTCCGCCGCTTCGCTCGGTTTTGCGAATGAATTTCCGATTCTTGATAATTACAAACCTCGCGCGGCGCCGGAAGTTGCCTACAATGACGCGAATGTTTTTGTCTATTTCACATAAAGGAGGTAATTATGAGCCGAACGCTTGACGCCGATTTATCGCTGATTCCGCCCATTGCCGAGACCATTCGCTGGCTCGCCGCGGACGCCATTCAAGCCGCCAATAGCGGGCATCCGGGCTTGCCGATGGGGTGCGCCGACCTCGCCGCGGTGCTTCTCGCCCGCCATTTAATCGTTGACCCCGACGACCCGAAATGGAGCAATCGCGACCGCTTCATTCTCTCCGCCGGACACGGTTCGGCGTTGCTTTACTCGATGCTGACGCTAAACGGTTTTATCACGCTCGACGACCTCAAACAATTCCGGCAATTCGGCAGTAAAACCCCCGGACATCCCGAAATCGGCGACACGCCGGGCGTGGACTTCACCACCGGTCCGTTGGGCGCCGGTTTCGCCGCGTCCGTCGGTTTCGCGCTCGCCGAGCGAATGCTCAGCGAAATGTATTTCACGC
>BNUQ01000007.1 GCA_025997475.1 Planctomycetales bacterium | reverse complement strand
CGGCGGCGTCAGGATGCACTTTGACGCACGTGCTGTCGAGCGACAACGCGGTAAAGTCAACCGTGATACCGAGTTCTGTTTGCAACGCCAGTAAGAGGCGCGGAAAAACGCCGGACTTTTCCCACCGGCGAAAGCGCATATAAACCGTGTGCCAACGCCCATAGACCGCGGGCAGTCGTCGCCACTTGTAGCCGTTTTGCGCAATATCGAGAAGCGCGTTAAGGAAGTTGTAACAGTCGGTTTTGACCGTGCCGCGGGGTTTGGGCAAAACGTCTTTAATTTTTTCGAACTGTTCTTGCGTCAGCGGTTTCATCGGGAATAACCTCCGGCAAAATTTTATCCGCTACTTTTATATCTTTTACTTAACGCCTTACCAACTCATTTTATAGTGAACACGACCTAAGAATTCAGGTTACGCGGCAAAAATAATCCGCGAAATTGCGGGATAAAGAGATTTATTCGCGAATTACGCGATTTTTTGCCGGTGAAACCGAAAATCTCGCGTAATTCACTAACCGAAGACGCTTGGTTTGTTATCCGTAAAAAACGTAGTTTTTTTGCTCGCCGCGTAACCCGAGTTCCTAATTTTTAATTGCTCTAAAAAGAGGAGTTCGCCTTATGTCCGCCGCCCCAGCGCCCGTCGCGCCGCCGCCGCCGAAAATCGCGCAACAATTTGTTTTAGATAAATCGCAGGCGCCGCTCACCGTCAGCGGCGAAGTCGTCGGCGAGCGGTTACATTTGCATCTCGTTTTGCCGGCGACCGAAAAATGTTATTTGCACTGGGGCTTGGCGCGGCGCGCCGGCGGCGCGTGGACGCGCCCGCCGAAAGATTGCTGTCCGCCGGCGTCCGCGGTCTTTGACGAGCTTGCCGTGCGCACGCCGTTCACGCTTGCCGCCGACGAAGAGAATTCGGAAATTTTTTTGGAACTGCCGTTTCCCTCGCCGTGGCAGGTGTTGGAATTTGTCCTTTATTTTCCCGCCGCCGACACGTGGCGGAAAAACGGGCGCGACGATTTCGCGCTGAAATTGCCGTCATCGACCGCCGGTCGCGAGAACCCCGCCGCCGCGTTGCTCCGCTGGTATCCGCCGCTTGAAACCGACGAGCGCCGGTCGCTGACGCTCGACAGCGGCTACGATTTGTCCGTCCTCGTCCGCGTCGCCGACGGCGGCAAAGAAGTTATTTTCGCCGCCAATATTCCCGCGCCGTTGGTACTCCACTGGGGCGCCACCGACCGTTTCCATTTGCGCTGGAAAATGCCGTCGGAAAAATCATTTCCCGCCGCCACGGTGAAATTCGACGCCCGCGCCGTCCGCACGCCGTTTGCCGAACGGGAAAAATTGAGCGTTCTGCGCCTGTTTTTCGCGGACGACGACGAGGCGCCGGAGGAAATCGCCTATATCCTTTACAGTCCCGACGAAAAATTGTGGCATAAAAATCAGAACAACGACTTGACGCTCGCGCTGTTCGCGCGCCAACTCGACGCGCCGCTATTGTCGGAAAAAGGGCAGGAACTCGCCGCGCAAATCATCGCCGCCGAAGTCGGCAAAAGCAGTTGGACGCTGATGCACCGGTGCCAATTGGCGCGCGAACTCATTCTTAAAACCGGCGGCGATTTGTCTTTGTGGCAAATTATTTTCGTCTGGCTTCGTTACAGCGCCATTCGCCAACTCGACTGGCAACGCAACTACAACACCAAGCCGCGCGACCTCGCCGGCGCGCAAAAAGCGCTGACGCAAACGTTCGCGCAACTGTGGCGCGAATACCCCGCCAATCGCGTTTGGCTGACGGAAATGTTGCGCACCGTCGGACGCGGCGGCGACGGCGGACAGGGACAGCGCATTCGCGACGAAATCCTGAACATTATGCATCGCCACCATTTGAAAGAGGAACACGGGCATTTCATCGAGGAGTGGCATCAGAAACTTCACAACAACACCACGCCCGACGACATTTTCATCTGCCGCGCCTTCATCGCGTTTATGGAGAGCAACGGCGACCAAAACGTGTTTTACGGCACGCTCGAAAAAGCCGGCGTCACCCGCGAGCGTCTGCGCAATTTTGAGCGTCCGATTGTTACCGACCCGCAGTATTACGGGAATTGCCGCGACGGCTTGCTCCACGATTTGCGGAATTACGAAAAGGTCTTGTTGACGGTGCACGGCGGCGCCGAACTCGAATTGTGCGGCGACCGCGTCGCCGGACGGTTGAGCGGCGGCGGACAAACTCTTTACGGTAAATTGAAAGCGGGCGGCGTTACCGCGGGCGAAGTCGTCGCCTTGCGGCGGGAAATCGCCGACCGCGCCGGACGCGCCGGCGACGCGGAGGAAATTTTGGATTGGGTTTATTTCGATGCGGCGGTGGGCGACAAATTCCGCAACCTTTACGAAAATCTCAAAGCCGACGGGGACTTAATCCCGTGGTTTGCGGCGGCGCTCGAAAACAGCGGACTTTTCGCGAAATCGCCGGAACTGGCACTGTGCCGGAGCGAATGGCGGCGGCTCGAACCGGCGGCGCCCACGCGGGAAAAAATGTTGGAAATGCTCGCCGTCGCCGACCGTGTTTCGCGCGTCGTGCAAAACGAAACGGCGACCATCGCCGCGGCGTTGCAAGCGCCCGCCGATTATCTCGGCAAAAATTTCGGCGTGGCGGACTGGGCGCGGAAAATTTTTGTCGAAGAAGTCGTTCGCGGGAGCGACTGGTTTCCGTTGGCGAAAGTTATTCACCTGTCGGTGAAAAAATTGCGCGCGGCATTGGGCTTGGGCGGTTGGCAAATTATCAGTCCGGCGGCGGTGCGCGGGCGCGTGGCGGCGGTGGAAAATTTGCGGTCGGTGATGGAAAAAATTTACGCCGAGCCGACGCTCTTGTTGACCGAAGCGGCGGCGGGCGACGAGGACGCGCCGGAGGGCGTCGTCGGCATCATCACGCGCGTCGCGCCGGATTTGGTGGCGCATTTGTCGGTGCGCTCGCGCAATCTCGGCTTGTTGTTCGCCGCGTGTTTCGAGGACGAGGAATGGGATAAATTGCAAAAAATGTCCGGCGAAATTATCGCGGCGAAAGCCACGCCGGCGGGCGCGGTGGAATTTGCCGCGTCCACGCTCACCGCCGCCGACGCGGAAAAAACGGTCGCGGCGAACGCGGCGAAAGCGGCGCTGAAATTCAAAGCGCCGACCGCGGCGAAAAAATGGGTCGTCGGGGCGGCGGAATTTACCCGCGAAATTTTGGGCGGCAAATCGAACAACTTAAATTTACTGCGCGGCAAGTTGCCGGACTGGATGCATTTGCCGGCGGCGGCGGCGTTGCCGTTTGGCGTGTATGAAAAAGTATTGGGCGACCGGCTGAACGACAATTGGCGCAAAGAAATGAAAATCGCGCTGGCGCGCGTCGAGAGCGAGCCGGCGAAGGAACTCGCGGCGCTCCGCGCCTTGGCGCAACGGCTGTATCCGCCGCCGGCGTTGAAAGACGAATTGCCGGCGGCGCTCGCGGCGAGCGGACTGCCGGAAATCCATTGGGATTTGGCGTGGCAGGCGATTAAAAAAGTGTGGGCGAGCAAATGGAACGAGCGGGCGTATTTGTCGCGGCGGTCCGTCGGAATGCCGCACGACGCCTTGCAGATGGCGGTCTTGATTCAGCAGGTCGTCAACGCCGCCTACGCTTTCGTCATTCATACCGTCAATCCGATAACCGGCAACCGCGACGAGATTTTCGCCGAAGTGGTTTTGGGTTTGGGCGAGACGTTGGTCGGGAATTATCCCGGACACGCGTTCGGTTTTTTCGTCAATAAAAAAGACGGGCGGATTACGGAAGTGTCATATCCGAGCAAGAGTGCGGGATTGTATAGTCCGAGCGACAAGGCGGTGATTTTCCGCTCGGACAGCAACGGCGAGGATTTGGCGGGTTTTGCCGGCGCGGGACTTTACGACAGTTTTCTCGCCGAGCCGCCGGTGGAAAAGAATCTCGATTACACCGATGAAAAACTCTTGACCGACGCCGGTTTCCGCGCCGAATTGTGCCGCCGAATCGCGGCAATCGCGACGGCGGTGGAAGACCTTGGCGGCGGCGCGCAGGACATCGAAGGCGCGATTACGGCGGACGGACGGTATTTCATCGTGCAAAACCGCCCGCAGGTGGGAGTGTGACGAGAGTTGAGAGTTGAAAGGCGGTATACCGTAATTAAAAATTACAAATTAAAAATTAAAAATATCGGAAGTCGCGTCTCTCCACTAAAATTGCGGAGCGAAGCGACAACCACAATTTTTAATTGGTAATTTTTAATTTTTAATTTGAGTAAAATTTAGTTCAATTTTTAAGTTAAACGACTACATATACTGTTTTGCGCTTTGGTGGGCGAGGGATGCGGTTCAAGTGTCAGGACACCGCTTGCGGCACGTTGCGAACAGCACGGTCGTTATGGCTTGACTCGACGGCTAGAAAAATTGATGCCCGTCTCAGTGGCGAATCTGTATCCAAAGAATAATGGGTTCCAGAAATATGGCGGATAAAACTTTCAAAGGTACGATAACGGCACAAGGCACGGAAATTACGGTGCTTTCTCAGGGGAACGCTGATGACTTTATCAGCATTACGGACATTGCTCGCTACAAAAATTCCGATTATCCCAGTGAGGTTATCCAAAACTGGCTGCGAAATCGTAGCACTGTTGAGTTCCTCGGTCTTTGGGAGCGCATACATAATCCGAATTTCAATTACCTCGAATTCGAGGTAATTGAACGCGAAGCCGGACGAAATGCTTTTGTCCTCACACCCAAACGGTGGGTCGAGACAGTTAATGCCATAGGTATGACGACGAAGCAGGGGCGATACGCCGCCACTTATGCCCATAAGGACATAGCGTTCAAATTTGCATCGTGGATTTCGGCAGAGTTTGAGCTTTACATTATAAAAGATTACCAACGCCTTAAATCCGATGAAAACAGCCGCATTTCCCTCGACTGGAACGTAAAGAGGATTTTGGCGAAAGTAAATTATAAAATACACACCGACGCGATACGAGACAACCTAATTCCGCCGGAACTTACGGCGCGTCAACGTTCGTTTGTATATGCTGACGAAGCTGATTTGCTGAATGTCGCGCTATTTGGTGTGACCGCCGCAGAGTGGCGTAAAGATAACGCGGATAAAAGCGGAAATATGCGTGATTGTGCTACTATAGAGCAGTTGCTCGTGCTTGCAAACCTCGAAAACGTCAATGCGCTTTATATCGGAAAAGGTATATCGCAAGCAGAAAGAGTGTCGGAACTGAACAATCTTGCTCGCTCGCAGATGACGGCGTTGCTCGCAACGAGCGGCGTCAAGACGTTAAATACTCTTGATAAACCGAGCGTTTAGAGGGTAACGGTTGATAGGCAACTACTAATAGACCTGTTCGATAACCGCCGAAATAAAAACGGGCAATCGGGGGGCATCGTTTCGACAAAATCAGGTTCTCTATATTCGCCGAGGAACTTGCTGTCCCGACAACGCCTTCTACGTTTCTTTTTTATCGTAACGTCAATGGTTTAAGTGCATTACGGGTTGAAAATATGACGATTATCGAACAACTTTATTAAACGAATTGTCTTTCGGAGCAAAAAATGTTGACCGCAGTCATCACCGGCGGCGCCGGATTTTTGGGCAGTTATCTTTGCGACCGCTTTCTCGCCGCGGGGATGCGCGTCGTTGCCGTCGATAACCTCTGCACCGGACGCCGCCGCAACCTCGAACATTTGGCGTCCCATCCCGATTTTAGTTTTCTGCAACACGACATTTGCGAGCCGATTCCGATTGCCGGCGCGATTGATTATGTGCTGAATTTCGCCAGTCCCGCCAGTCCGCCGGACTATTTGCGCCTGCCGCTTGAAACGTTGATGGTCGGCGCGCTCGGCGCGCGCTCGGCGTTGGAATTGGCGCGGAAAAACGGCGCGCGTTTTTTGCACGCCTCGACCAGCGAATGTTACGGCGACCCGTTGGTTAATCCGCAAAACGAAGATTACTGGGGCAACGTCAATCCGATTGGTCAACGGAGCGTCTATGACGAAGCCAAACGTTTTGCCGAAGCGCTGACGATGACGTATCATCGCGAGCGGCAAGTCGAAACGCGGTTGGCGCGGATTTTCAACACTTACGGTCCGCGGATGCGGCTCGACGACGGGCGGGCGCTACCGACGTTTATGGCGCAGGCGTTGCGCGGCGAACCGCTGACCGTTTACGGCGACGGCTCGCAGACGCGCAGTTTTCAATATGTCGATGATTTAGTCGAAGGCGTTTGGCGCTTGCTCCATTCCGACGAAGTTACGCCGGTCAACATCGGCAATCCCGAAGAGGTCTCGATGTTGGCGTTCGCGCGGGAAATCATCGAATTGACCGGCAGTAAAAGCGAAATCGTTTTTCAGCCGTTGCCGCCGGACGACCCGAAATTGCGTTGTCCCGATATCGCCAAAGCCCGTCGGCTTCTTGATTGGGAACCGCGCGTCAAACGGCGCGAGGGCTTGCGGCGGACGGTCGAATACTTTCAAGCGGAAGCGGCGAAGGCAACGGCGCAGGAAAAAAAATAAAACGATTTATGGTCAAACGGGTAATTACATAACGCGAACGCGAAATTAAAACACCGGGAAAAGGGATTAGGGAAAAGGGAACCGATTTTTTTTGCGCAACTCCCCCGTTTCCCTAACTTCTAAATCCTATCGGGGACTTCCGATGACCAGCGCCGAATTGTCAAAAAAGATAGCCGCCGAATTGGGGGAACTGGCGTCGCCGCAAACCGTTCTGACGCTCGCCGGCGAATTGGTCAAGGACGCGCTGTTTGCCGGCGATTCCGCCGATTTGTTCAATTTATTGCGCGTCAAAGTCGGCGGCAAGACCGCGGACGACGACGCGGAGAAAGACGCGATTAAAATCACGCCGTTGCCGGATTTGTTGCTGGCGCGTCATCGCCGGCGCAAAGCGGTGAGCGGGGAGGAGCAATTGCCGATTGCGTTTGCGGTGGATAAAGTTACCGCCTTTGCCAAAATTTTTGAGCGGCGGTTGCGCGGCGACGGGCGCGAGGTGGCGACGGTTGTCGGCGTCGAGGGCTTGACGCAGGAATTAGACCGTCACCCGCTTGCCGCGGTGGTGGTCGAAGCGGCTAATCCCGATTTGCCGGCGTTGCGGCAGTGGCTGAAAATCGACCGGACGCGCAACGCCATTGCGCTCATCGTGATTTATCAGACGGACGAAAAACCGGCTTACGACGGTTTGCTCATCGCCGCCGACGCGACGCTGACCGAGCCGTTTGACGACCGACAATTGAACGAGACGATTGACGGCGAGATTACGCGGGTGCGGGGCGAACACCGGTATTTTCTCCAAACGGTTTCGATGACGTTGCCGCCGCCGTTTGTCAATCAGCAGGTCGCCGCCGACTTGATTGAGGAATTGGCGCGGCAGGCGACGCTCAGCGAAGAGGGAACTTTGAGCGTGGTGATGGCGTTTCGCGAGGCGTTGGACAACTCGGCGCGCCACGGTTGCCGCGACATTCCGAACGCGCTACTCAAAGTCGATTACGTCCTCGACAGCCAGAAAATCACCATCACCATCAAAGACCCCGGACCCGGTTTCGACAGCGCGAATTTACTCAACACCCGTTTTTCCGCCGACGCGGTAACGTTGTCCCGTCAGCGGACGCGCGAAGGCAAACGCGGCGGCTTGGGAATGACGCTGATGCTGAAATCGCTCGACAAACTCGAATACAGTCCCTCCGGCAACACGGTGATTTTGACGAAGTTTCTGAAACCGCAAAATAAGAGTTAAGAGTTTAGAGTTTAGCGGAGGTCGCGCTTCGCGCGTTATTGAAAATAACTCCATTAACTAAACTCTAAACACTCAACTCTAAAAACTGAAATAAGCGTAGGTTATTAAGCAGGTATATTATTGAGAGGGGGGTAGTCCCGTGAGCACACAACTGAAGTATGAAGTCCGCAAAGTAAGCAGTCCCGACGGCAAAGACGCGATGGTGGCGGTGGTCGATGGCAGTATCGACCCATCGACGATTGACACGTTTGACGCGATGTTCGACGACTTGTTGGCGGCGGATTGCAAGTATGCCATTATCGACTGCGGCGAGTTGAAATACATCAATTCGACGGGTTTAGGCATTTTGGTGCAGTCCAGCGACCGCTTGACGGAGAACGGCGGCGGCTTGGCGCTGATGAACGTGCCGCCGAAAATTTCGGTGATTTTGGAAATGTTCGGGTTGGAGGCGTTCTTCGCCATCGTCGGCACGGAGGCGCAGGCGCTCGCCGCGCTGACCGGCGCGGGCGACGCGGGCGGCTCGACCGTGCAGGCGCATCTCGACGAAGGGTCGGAAGCGGCGGTCGGTCAGCACGGCGGCACTTACGCTTGCGGCAACTGCGGCGCGGATTTGATTTTCACCACGACGGGCGATTACGTTTGTCCGCGTTGCCACGCGCTTATTCGTTACGACGAACATCAGCGCTCGACCGAGACCGCGGCGGCGAGTCAAACCGTGGCGCTCGAAATCGACATCCCCGGCGAAACGGCGTATTTCAAACACGCCGGCGCCTTGGTCGCGACGCACGGTATGAAATCCGGTTTGCCGACGACGGCGGCGAAAGAACTCATCGACAATTTCGCCGCGATTTTGTTGAAAATGAAAACCGCCTGCGCTTCGCCGAAGCGCGCCAACGCCACTTTTCGGGTGCTGGCGTTCGTCAACAATAAAAAGTTGAACGTCCAACTTTACACGGTGGGCGAGCAATACTCCGGCGACGATTTCAACGGCGGGCAACTCGGTTTCGACCACGCCGAAATCACCTCGTTAAGTAGCGGCACGTTGCTCTCGTTGCAAAAAAATCTCGGCTGAAAACCAATTAACAATTAACAATTAACAATTGACAATTGTGGAATTTGACCGTCAAAATCGCTTCGCGAAATAACAATTAAACTCCACGATTTTTAATTGTGAACTCAGGTTACGCGATTTTGTCATCATCAACTCCGCCTCGGCGGACGGGTCCGCTAAAAGCCCCGACCGGGGCTTAATGTGAATAACCCCGAGTGGAGCGGCGATGCTTTTCCGCCGCGCAACTCGGGGAAAACGTCCTCGTCAATCTCAACCCCGAAGGGGTTGAACTATTTGTTGAACCCCTCTCGGGGTTAAGTCATCGGGCGGCGTTATCCCCGACCGGCGCGACGATAGAACGTGTCGCTTGACGTTATTCAAATTAAACGCCTACGGCGTTTTTTAAGGATTTTATTTTTGTCAAGTCAGTTACGATTTCTTGGCGAGCGTAACATGAGTTGTTAACTGTTAATTGTTAATTGCCCAACAAAAGTGAGGTAAAAAATGGGAATGTTTGATTTTATGAGCAAGAAAAAACCGGCGGAAGTCGCGCCGGTCGCGCCGGCGGCGAGTGAGCGCAAAGCGTCGTCGGTAACCGTTCGCCGCGCCGCGCCTACGGCGGGAAGCAAATCGCAACGCTTACAGGACGCGCGGCAATTGGTGCACGCGCGGCGTTTGCCGAGCAAAGCGGTCGCGCCGGCGCCCGCGGCGGCGGATGCGGGCGCGCGGAAAATTCGCGCCGCCAACCCCGGCAAATATCTTGGTCAACTGTTGATTAAAAACGGCAAATTGACCGAAGACGTGCTGAATCAGGCGCTCGCCGAGCAAAAAGAAAGCGGTCTGCCGTTAGGGCAAGTCCTGCGGAAAAAGGGCTGGGCGGAGCAGGACGATATCGCCGCCGCGTTGAAGCAACAGCACATCGTAACGACGATTAACCTGAACACGTTGGAGCCCGACCCGCAGGCGCTCGCGTTGTTGGAGCAAGCGGTGTGCGAAGAGCATCGGCTCGTGCCGTTTGAGTTGTTCGGCAATCAGTTGTGCTTGGCGATGAGCAACGTTTTGGACGCGGTGGCGAAAAACGACGTGCGGACGAAAACCAATTGCCAACTGAAAACTTTCGACGCTTCGGTCGTCGATATTAAAAACGCGATTGCCCGCTGGTATGGCGACGGTTCGCCGGTTGAAGTCGTCGAAGAAATCATCGAAGCGCCGACCGCGAGACCCGCGCCGAAACCGGCGTCCGCGCCGGTCAAACCGTCGTCGGTGGTGGTCCACGAAACGCCGGCGGACGACGAACCGATTCCGTTTGAAGTGCAGGTCGAGCCGCTGACGGAAGTCGCGACGCCGACGGGCGGCGGAATGATGTCGCTCGATAAAGACGCGCTGATGCGGCGGCTGTCGATGGTGGACGCGATTCCGGTGTCGGCGCGCTACGCCGAAAGTATCCAACAGGACAACACGGTCGCGCCCGAAAAACGCTGGTTGGCGGCGCTGACCGACGGCTTGTCGATTCCGGCGCTACGCCTGCCGGAGGCGGGATAATCCGCCGAATCCGGCGCCAAAAATGCGGACTCCGGCGAAAGGGGTTTAAGATTCTTAAGAATCTTAAGCCCCTTAAAAATCTCAAACCCCTTTATCAAGATGCTCCGCCGCGCGCCAAATTTCTACGGCAAATATCGTCGGTGGTGGCGGCGCGGGGCGCTGGCGCTGTTGGCGGCGCTCGGCGTTTATCGGCTGGCGTTTGACGAGGGATTTCGCGCGCCGCGGCGGACGCTTTTGACGGAAGTGCAGGACGGCGACACGGTTACGGTTAGCGGTTTCGGACGGTGCCGCTTGCTTGGCATCGACACGCCGGAAATTTGGCGGTTCCAAGACGGCGAGTGGCGCGCCATCCCCGACCTGCCGCCGAGCGCTTACGCCGCCGGCGAGTGGCTGAAAACTTTTATCAACCGCGAAGTGCGCGTCCTGCCGCAAGGCAAAGACCGATACGACCGCTGGTTGGTCCGCCTAATTTTGCCCGGCGGCATCGACGCTTCGGACTACATCCGCGACCGCGGCTGGCAGAAAAAAGACGCGCGGCGGCGGTGATTTTTTATACCAGACCTGTTCGACAACCAATTCGCGGCATCTTTTCGGTTAATTTTTCGTCCCGCTACGTCAAAATTCCTTGCAATACTCTCGGTATTGCTTCGTCATTTTTCCTTGCGGGACGGAAAATTAGACCCGAAAATTTGCTCGCTCTTGGTTATCGAACAGGTCTACCGTTTAATCGACCGATAACCCGTGCCGTCCGTCCCGCGCGACTACGGCTTTTTTCCCATTTTCTCGCGCCTCTCGCGTCGTTATCGCTGGCTTAGCGGCGCGGAGGATTTTACAATTCCTGCCGCGCAAAAGACGAGAGTTTAGAGTTCAGAGTTTAGAGTTCAGCCGTGGTTGCGCTTCGCGCGTCTTAAAAAATAAAACTCCACGCTCTCAACTCTAAACTCTTTTTTATAAGGAGTCCTCCGATGAACACCCGCAAAACGAACGTTCGCCGAAGCGAGCAGGGCATCGCCGTCATTGTCGCGGTGGCGTTAGCGGTGGCGCTGATAATGATAACGACGGCGTTGCTCGGCACGACGCGGCGGCACACGGACACGGCGCGGGCGTATCACATTCAGGACATTTTGTCCATCGCCGCGCAGAGTGCCAAAGCCGACGCCATCTACGAGATTGACCAAACGGCCGAATAGAACCGACGCCGTCGCGCCGAACTATATCCGATTAAAGATGCCTTCCCTCTCCGTCCGATAAACTCGCCGTTCTCTGTTTTATTGCCTTACGAGGAACGGCTCAATGAAACGTCCATCCTTATTTTATCACTGGTTGTTGACCGGCGGTCTTTTCTGCGCGAGCGTCGCGCCCGCGTGGGCGGACGCCGCCGATGAAAATTTTCAATACGCCATCGTGCTGATGAGCGACCGCGAAGAGTTCGCGGCGGCGGCGGAAAAATTTCACGACTACGCCGTCGCGCATCCCGCCGACGCCAACGCGCCCGCCGCGTGGTTTTATCTCGCGAACTGCTACGCCAAATTGAAAAAAGAGCAGACCGCCGCCGAGACCTACGAAAAACTCGTCCGCCTCTATCCCGCCGACCCGCTCGCCGGCAAAGCGCTCGCCTACGGCGCCGACGCCTATTTTCGCGCCGCGCTCTACCCGCAAGCCATCGAACTTTACGGCGAAATTTCCCGCCGTTATCCGCAGTCCGAATGGGCGGCGACCGCGCCCTATTGGCGCGCCGAGGGTTACGCGCGACTGCTGACCGCCGCCGGCGACGCCGACAACGACGAAACGGCGGCGTGGTTCGCCGCCGCGCAAACCGATTTTTCCATGTTCCTCAAACAACCGCATCCGTTTCGCGCCGACGCGCTGTATAGCGCCGGTTTGCTCGCCTTCGCGCGCCGCGATTATCCGCTGGCCGCCGAGCGCTTGGCGCAATTGACGCGGGAATTCGCCGATTATCCGCGCCGCGAAGACGCGCTGTATCACCTCGCGGAAAGTTATTATTGGCAGAACGACTACGCCCGCGCCGACCAAATTTTCGCGGCGTTGGCGGCGGAGTTTTCCACCGGCAAATATCGCGCCGAAACCGCGTCGGGACGCGGCTGGTGCGCCTATATGCGGCAGGACGCGGACGCGGCGGCGAAATTTTTCGCGCAAGCCGCGACGGAATTCACGGACGCCGACAAAAGCGGACAAGCCCGTTTTGACGCCGGCGCCGCTTACGAAGAAGCCGGCGCCGATGCCGCCGCGCTCGCCGAATTTGCCGCCGTGCCGGAAAATCATCCGCAACGCGGCGCGGCGCTGTTGCGCCAGGGCGTGATTGTTCGCAAGCAAGCGAACGATTTGGGCAACTTGGCGGCGGCGGAAAAATTCTTTGCCGAAGCCGCGCGCGTCGGCGGCGACACCGCCGGCGAAGCGGCGGCGTTTCTCGGCGAAATCCGGCTGAAACAACAAAATTTCACCGGCGCGGCGGAAGCGTTGCAAACCGCGCTGACCCGCGACGGCGGCGGCAAATTCGCGCCGTTCGCGCGGTATCATTTAGCGCTCGCGTTGTCGCATCTACGTCAATACGACGCGGCGGTGCGCGCGCTGGAAATTTTGCAAAAGGACTTTCCGTCCAATCAATTCCGTTTGCCCGCCGAGCAGTTGCTTGCCGAGTGTGAAAAAGAGCGCGGCAACGCGCCCGCCGCGCTTGCCGCGTGGCAACGCTTGGCAAG
Source organism: Planctomycetales bacterium (assembly GCA_025997475.1). Classification (GTDB taxonomy): domain Bacteria; phylum Planctomycetota; class SZUA-567; order SZUA-567; family SZUA-567; genus MS499-59. The sequence goes on along the minus strand of BNUQ01000007.1, from coordinate 72,215 downwards.
TATCGCAGATACAAGTATCGCAGATACAAGTATCGCCGACACAAGCGTCGCCGACATAAGCGTCGCCGCCGCGAACGGCGTAAGCGCGGAAAACGCGGAATGGGCGGCGCGCGCGTTGTTTAATCTTGGCGAAATGACCGGCGACGCGACGTGGTTCGCGCAATTGGTCGAGAAATATCCGACGGCGTCCAACGTCGCGGCGGCGCAAATTCGTTTGGGCGAAGCCGCCGAGAAAAAAGCCGATTACGCGGTCGCGCTCGCCGCCTACGACGCGGCGTTAATTGCCGCGCAAAAAATTAGTCCCTCTTCGGGCGCCACCCGTTCGGGCGCCACCCGTTCGGGGGACACCCGTTCGGGTGACACCCGTTCGGGTGATGCCGAGGCGTTGATTCGCCACGCCGAATATCGGCTCGCGGTGTTGGGGGTGCTCGCGGCAAATCAACAGACCGGCGACAAAAATACGGCGATGCGCGACGCGCAAATGCGCCTGAGCGCTTTCCGCGAAAAATATCAAGCGTCCGAGGTGCAAACGCCGGTCAATCGCGCGTTGTATTACGTCGCCGAAGCCGAATACGCGACGGGCAACAAAAGCGACGCGGCGCGGGATTATTTGACTTGTTATCAAAACGCGCCGGCGGACGCGCTCGCCGACGCGGCGCTGTTCGGCTTGGCGTGGGTGAAAAACGAACTCGGCGATTCTGAGACGGCGGCGGCGACGTGGCAAAAGTTGCTCAAAGAATTTCCGCGCAGTGAATATCGCGGCGAGACGTTGTATTTGCTGACGACGACGCGCGCGGCGCGCGGCGATTACGCGGCGGCGCGGGAGTGGCTGAAACAATTGCAGACGCTCGAAGGCGACAGTCCGCGCGTGGCGATTGAGCGGGCGAAAATTACCGAAGCGCTCGGCGACCGCGCGACGGCGAAACAAATTCTCGCGCCGTTTATCGAAGCGCCGGTCAATCAGCCGGAACGGGCGCGGGCGCTCAATTTGTTGAGTTGGGTTATCTGGCGCGACGTCGAGCCGATGTGGCAGGCGTCCGTCGCCCGCGAAAATAATCTGAAGAAATTTTTAGCCGGCAAAAAATTGCGCGAACTGCCCGACGACCGCAAAGAAACCGCGACGGCGATGCGCGACGAATGGTTGGCGGCGCGGAACGCCGCGTGGGTGTTGGAAAATAATTTGGTCGGCGTGTTGGAAAAATTGACGACCGATTATCCCGATTTCAGCGGACGCGCGGCGGCGAGTTTGCGTTTGGGCGAAATTCTTTACGAGCGCGGCGACTACGCGCGGGCGACCGATTATTACCGGCAGGTGTTAAGCGGCGAGGAGGAGTTGCGGGACAAGGCGTTTTACCGGCTCGGCTGGTGCGCCCTCCGGTTGAGCGAAAAAAATCCGGCGGAAAGAAGATTCTTGCGCCAAACGGCGCTCGAAAATTTCCGCCGCGTGTGCGCGCAATACGCGCCAAGTCCGCTCGCCGGCGAAAGCGCGTGGCAAGCCGCCGAAATTCTGCGCGGCGACGGCGATTTCACGGCGGCGATGCCGTTGTATCAGGCGGTCGCGGCGTTGCCCGCCGGCGCGGAAATCAAAAGCGGCGCGTTGTATGAATACGCCGACTGTTTGCTCGAACTGAAAAAATACGGCGACGCTTTCACCGCGTTCAAAGAATTTTTGGCGCGACCGGCGGCGGCGGACGAAAAATTGTGGTTGCCCGAAGCCCATTGGGGCGCGGGCTACGCGGCGCTGAAACTCGGCGCTTATCAGGACGCGCGGCAGTATTTTCTGGCGGCGAAAGACAACAATTACGGCGGCGAAGCGGCGGCGAAAGCCCGTTACGGTCTCGGCGTCATCGAGTTTGAGCAAGGCAATTACAAAGTGGCGCGGGAAGAATTTCGCAAGGTCGAAGCGTTCCATCCGGGCTGGACGGAAATCTCGGCGCTGGCGTTGCTGAAAGCGGCGGACGCCTCGCAGAAATTGGGCGAACTCGACCACGCCAAAAAGGACTTGGAGCGCCTCTTGCAACGCTACACCGACACCGCCGCCGCGACGCAGGCGCGGGAATTGTTGTCGGCGCGAGGCGGGGACGACAAAGAACAATTAACAATTCACAATTAACAATTAACAATTGCGGAATTTGATTATCAAAATCGCGAAGCGAAATTTTTAATAATCTCCGAATTCGTAATTGTTAATTGTTAATTGTGAATTGTTAATTGAACAAAATTTCCCCGGTAAAAATTATGAAAAACCATCTCCCCCGTCGTTGGTTAGTTCTCGCGCTGTTCGCCGCCGTCGCGCCGGCGTTCGGCGGCGAGGACTTGTCGGCGGTCGCGGTGGTGAAAGAAGTTTTCGTCGCCGGCGGGTCGTTGATGTGGGTGTTGTTGTTGACCTCGATGGTCGGTTTGACGTTCGCGTTGGAGCGCGTATGCGGCTTGACGCTGAAAAAACATTTGCCGCGCGACCTCGTCGCGCAAGTGGAAGCGGCGCGGGCGCGGCACGATTTCGACCGCGCGCTCGGCGTGGCGCAGGCGAGCGCGACGACGTTGGGGCGGGCGCTGACCGCGATTTTATCGCGGCGCGGCGAGAGCCGGCGCGAACTGGAAACGGCGGTGCAGGAAGAATTGGAACGCGCGTTATGGGACGAGCGGCGCAACATTCGTCCGATTGGCGTCGCGGCGACGTTAGCCCCGATGCTCGGCTTGCTCGGCACGGTGATGGGCTTAATCGAGGCGTTTCGCCGCGCGGCGGAAAGCGGAATGGGCAACCCGTCGCTGTTCGCCGGCGGAATTTATCAGGCGTTATACACCACGGCGTTCGGCTTGATTATCGCGCTGTTTTTGCTGTTGATTTTTCACGTGTTGCGCGGGCGCGTCGAAAAAATTATGCGCTTGACGGAAGACCGGGCGCTCGCCGTCATTCACCGCGATTTTTACGAAAGCGAACCCGCGACGGTTGTCGCCGAACCCGACGGCGCGGAAGCGGCGTGAGGGGATAATTAACAATTAACAATTGACAATTAACAATTAACAATTGCGGAGTTAATTATCAAAATTTCGCGAAGCGATTTTTAACCATCAAACTCCACCATTGTTAATTGTTAATTGTCAATTGTTAATTTTCGTTTCCCCGCTTCCCGCTGAAACAATGCGCGCCCTCTCCCAAGCAGACGAATCCTTCGACATTCCGCTCACGCCGTTAATCGACGTGGTTTTAACAATTAACAATTGCGGAGTTAATTATCAAAATTTCGCGAAGCGATTTTTAACCATCAAACTCCACCATTGTTAATTGTTAATTGTCAATTGTTAATTTCCGTTTCCCCGCTTCCCGCTGAAACAATGCGCGCCCTCTCCCAAGCAGACGAATCCTTCGACATTCCGCTCACGCCGTTAATCGACGTGGTTTTTTTGTTGTTGATATTTTTCTTGGTCGTAACCAATTTTTCGCGACCGGAAATTGACCAGACCGTCACCTTGCCGGCGGCGGGCAACGGCGCGAAAACGGAATTGACGAGTTCGACAATCGTGCTGAATTTGCGTCGCGACGAGACGTTGGTCGTCAACGGGCGGGTCGTGGCGTTGGCGGAATTGCCGCGCCAATTAGCCGAATGGCGCGAAAAATTTCCGCAAGGACGCGCGGTGATGCGCGGCGACGCCGACACCAATTACGCGCAAGTGATGAGCGTTTTAAGCGTCTGCCGCGCCGCCGGCATCGAACAGGTCGATTTGCCGGCGGGGGCGACCGTGGACCGTGAGCCGTGAGCCGTTGAAAGTTGAAAGTTGAAAGTGCGCTTCGCGAAGGTGAAAATCAAACTCCGCCATTGTTAATGGTTAATTTTTAATTGTAAAAAATGCGTAACTTCCTCGCCCTACTCCTCGTCTTCGCCGCCGCCGCCGTCTTTGCCGACGACTGGTCGGGGGAAGTGCTGAACGGGCGGAGCGGTTTTATGAGCGCGGCGCGCAACGTGAAAATCGCGCTGAACGTGCCGCGCGAATTGCGGCAGAACCGCTGGCGCGCCGACAATTTCCACGTCTGGGTTTATCCGTCAACGCTCGCGCCGGACGCGGGCAAACAAGACCGCTACGCGGCGAAAAACGTATATCTGTGGAATCTCGGCAATCTGCTGTTTCTCGACGCGCGGACGTTGCCGTCGTTTGAAAATTACGGCGACTATCGGACGTTGGTCGAAGTCGCCGCGCCCGCGCAAAATTACGCCGTCACTCCCGTCGGCACGGTTACGCACCTGCCGGAAAAAACCGACGTGGTGTTGTTGATTGATGCGAGTTTTAGTATGACGCGCACCGACCCGGACAAAAAGCGGGTGCGGGCGGCGGAGGCGTTTTTGCAGTTGGCGGCGCGCGACGGCAAAATCGGTCGCGTCGCCGTCGTCGCGTTTAACGAAGCCCCGCGCGTGCTCGCCGGTTTGACGGCGCCGCAAGCACCGGAATTGTCGTCGGCGTTGGCGCGCATCGGCGCGCAGGGAATGACCAATATCGGCAAGGCGTTAAATCAGGCGGCGGATTTGTTGCGCGGCAGTCCCCGCGCCGCCGTGGTGCTGTTGACCGACGGCAAAAACGAATCGGTGCGTTACGCCGACGAACATTTGCGTTTGGCGCGGGAACACACGCCCGTTTACGCGATCGGTTTGTCCGACCAGACCGACGAGGAAATGTTGCGCGCGATTGCCGACGCCACCGGCGGGCGCAGTTATTGGACGGCGGACAGCGCCGAATTGACGGCGATTTATTTAGATGTCGCGGCGGAGTTGGGACAGCAGGCGACGCTTTACGGCGCGGCGTTGCGCGGCGAGCAAATTATCGATTTGCCGGTGGACGCGACGGTCGAGGAAATAACTTTTTTACTCGACAATCCGCAAGCCGAATTTCATCTGTTGCCGCCGCCCGACGCGACGGCGACGCCGCTCGACTACGAGCATCGCGATTTTATCGAGCGCCGCGTCGTCAAACCGATGCCCGGCTTGTGGCGGGCGCGCGTCAAGAGCGACCGGCCGGCGAAATTTTTAGTCACGGCGAAAACGGCGTTTTATCTCGACGTGTTCCCGCCGGTGGCGACGCCGCGCGGCTGGGTGTTGGGCGCGACGCTCGCCGACCGCGGCTTGTTGGTGGACAACAGTCGGGTCGTCGTCAGTAGCGGCGGCGAGCGGTTTGATTTGTTCGACGACGGGGCGCATTACGACGGCGACACCAACGACGGCGTGTATGCCGGTCTCTTGCCGCTTACCGACGCGCGCATCGTGAAAATCAAGGCGGAACACGCCAATCAATATCGCCGCGAAACGCTGATTACCGCGTGGAATAAAAATTTTGCGCTGTTGGAACAGGCGCGCGGCGAGGTTGATTTCGGCGTCGCGCTGGCAGGAAGCGAAGTCGTCGGACAGGCGAAGATTTTTTACGAAGGACGCGCGCGCGAGGGCAATTTACGCTTTACCGAAATGACGTTGCGCGCGGACGGCGCGGAATTTTCCGTCTTGCGACAATTGCAGGTGCCGCGTTTTTGCCGGTTGCAAACCGGCGAAAACGCCGTGCCGCTGAAATTAAAAGTCGCCGCCGATTTCGCCGCCGGCGACTATCGCGGCGAATTGCAAGTAACCGCCGACGGCTTGACGTTCGCCCTGCCGGTAACCTTGACGGTCAAACAACCCGCGCTGGCGCTCACGCCGAGCGAGTTTGCCTTGGGCTACCTCGACCCCGAACAAACGACGACGCTGACCGCGCGTTTCACCTACGACGGACTGCGTCCGGCGCCGGTGCAAATCGCGGCGAGCGAACAGGCGACGGTGAAAACCGCCGTCGAAAAAATCGCCGCCGGCGACGACGAATTGACGTTCACTTTCGCGCCGGCAAAAAACTTGACCGGCGGCGACTACCGCTTGCCCGCGCGTCTGCGCGTCGGCAATTTGACCGCGCCGTTGTGGGTGAATTTTTCGTTGCCGGAACGCGGCGTTAAGCGGCAGACGGCGTTAAGCGGACACGAAAGCCGTTTGCCGTCGCTTGGCGAACGGCGGCAAACCGCGCGGTTATTGCACGAATTATTGCCGCGCCCGCCGACGCGGGAAATCGTGGCGCGGGTCTATACGCACGAATTGCACCTGCGCTCGGCGCCGCTCGAAAGTTCGGCTTTGTCCGTGCCGACCGCGCCGCATCGCAATTGGCTGTGGGTGGCGTTTTGCGCCCTCGGTAGCGCCATTATTTTATTGTGCTTGCGCCGCGCGGTGCAGAACCGCTTCGGACGTTTCGCGTTGCTCTCGGCGGTGATTCATTTGCCGTTGCTCGGCATTGTGGCGGCGTATTTTTTCCCGTCGGCGCCCCCGTCGCGCGAGCCGTTGCGGGCGATGTTGGTAACCCATTCCGAAGCGGCGGTTGCCGCGCCGGCGAATGACCGTTCGGAATTTTCGACGTCGCCGGACGCGGTGTCGCCGGAAGTCGAATTGGCGGCGCTGGCTAATCCCAAACCGCAAATCGCGGACGCGCAATTTCAGGTTCCGGCGTCGGCGTTGCCGAGTTTGCCCGCGCCGACGTCCGCGCCGCTTATCCGGCGTCCGTCGCCGAGCGCCGAGCCGACCGCGCTGGCGGTGGCGGCGAGCGCGGCGACAAACACGGCGGAATTGGAAGCGGAGAAAAAAATCGCGCGTTCGCCCGAGGTTACGGTCGTCGCGGCAACGGTCGCGGAACGTCAACCGTCGTCGCCGCACAATCGGCAGACGCCGTCGGCGGCAACCTGGCGCGTGGCGCCGCCGCGCGTTGACGGCAATGAAAAGCAGGTCTTGGCGTTGACGGCGGCGCGCGAGGCGGCGGTAACCGGCAAAAGTCCGCAAAAGACGCTCGCCGAAACGGCGGTTTTGCCGCCGGCGGAAAATCGTGAACGGGCAATCGCCGCGTTGCCGGTTGCCGCCCCGACCCGTGCCGTGCCGCCCGCGCAAAAATTGCCGGAAAATAATTTGCCGGCGGCGGCGCCGCTCGCGGTAACGTCGCTCGCGGTGGCACCGATTACGCCGCCGCGTTATGAAGAATTGGCGCCGACGGAGATGGCAATGACGCTTACCCCGTCCGTCGAGACGGCGGAGCGCGAATTGGCGACGGCGGCGACGGCGGAAAAATTGCCGGTCGCGCTCGCGTCGGCGGAAAATCTAGGGGCGACGTTGGCGGCGACGCCGGAAGAAATTCAGCGCCGGACTTCCCGCGCCCCCGCAAATGCGGCGGCGAATACGGCGCTACCGCCGGAAAAAATAACGTTGCCGACTGCCGCCCCCGTCGCGCCGATGGCGTTGGCTAATCCGGTTGCGGAGGCGCGGTTAACTTTCGCGCCGCCGGTATCGACTGCCCCCGCCGGTGAAAAAAAGAGCAAGCATGACCGTTCAACGCTCACGGCGAGCGCGCCGCCGCCGGTTTCGACCGTCGCAACGCCGTTAGCCGCCACCGCCGTTGTCCGCGAAGCGGTTACGGCGGCGGAGAATCCGGCATTGCGCGAACCGCGCAATGAAGAGAACCGCGCCGTTGCCGCGTTGCCGTCGCCGGTCGCGCCGTCGCGCGCCGTCGAACCGGCGAAAATTGCGCCGGTCGAACCGTCGCCGGTCGCGCCGAGAACTATTCGTGAAACGTTGGCGTATTTGCCGCCATTGCCGCCCGCAACTCTGCCGCGCGGCGAAATTCCGCCGGTCGAACCGAATTTATCGGCGAGCGATTTAACCCGCGTGGCGCCGTTAGTCGCGGCGACGGGCGCGGTCGCGTTGCCGCCGGAAATTATTGAAATTCCCGCGCCGATGCCGACCGCGCCGATATCGACGGCGTCGGTGCCGACGGCGGCGGTTAGCCGCATCGCGGTGCGTGCCGCCGCGTTGCCGTTGCTCGTTGAGAAGCGGGAAACCGTCGGCGAGAAAAACCGCAAAAATGCAAACGACGCTCTGCCGTTCGCCGAGCGGTCGGCGGCGACTTTGCCGCCGGAGGCGCCCGCGTCGGCGGTCGTGTTGACGCGCGCGGTCTCAGAAGTTGCCGCCCGCCCGCAAGCGCAACCGGCGACCACGGTCGTCGCGCCGACGGCGCGGTTGGCGGCGGCGACGAGTCAGCCGACGGTCAATAGTCCCGCGACCATTGAATTGCCGTCGCCCGCGTTGGCGAACGCGCCGTTGCCGCCCGCCCGCGACCATCTTCGCTTGGACAATCTTCCAATGGACAATCTGCAATTAGACCATCGCCGTTTAGACAATTTGCAGTTGATGGCGACGAGCGGCGAGCCGGAAATGACGACGGTGCGCCTCGCCGCCCGCCAACCGGAGCGCGACGAAATTACGTTGCCGCCGCCGCCGCGTCCGGCGGCGATTACCGCCGCGCCGCGTCCGGCGACGGTCGATACTTCGGTCGCGACCTTGACCTTGGACGAAAAACATTTCGTCGGCGACGGGTCCGCCGCGGCGGAGAATTTAGCGGCAAAAGTAATGAAAACCGATTACGCGACCGCCGTGCCGTCAATTTCGACCGGGCAGACGAGCGTTCCGTTAAACGTGTCGGCGGCGGACGCGCAAAAATTAGTCAAATTACCGCCGTCCGCGCCGTCATTCACCGCGGCGACCTTGGCGGAAAATTCAGCGACGTTGCCGACGGTAACCGGCGGCGCGCTTGCAACCGCGTTGCCCGCGACCGCGTTGCCCGCAACCGCGTTGCCTGCAACTGCGTTGCCCGCGACCGCGCGCCGCGCGGGCGGAGTAACGTTCGCCGCGCTCGAAGAATCGCGCGAATCGCGCGACCGTTATCAAACGCCTCCGCGCGAGGGCGCGGTGCGCTTGGCGACGGCTCGAACGACGCCGACGTTCTCGGCGCCGACGCCCAAGGTTTTGACGCGCGGCGGTCGGCGGGGCGACGGCGAGAATAGCGACAATAATCAGTCGCATTGGACGGGCGTGAATTTCAGCGTCGGCTTGGCGGGGACGAGTTCGGAGCAGGACGCGATTCGGCGGTGCTTGCGGCAATACCAAATCGAACCGGTGAAAGTCGCGATTAGCGCCAACGAACTGCGCGGTTGCGGCGTGGCGTTAATCGCGGAAAAAGCCGACTTTTCCCGCGCGGAAATCGCGCAACTGCAAAATTATTTGCGCGACGGCGGGCGGTTGTGGCTCCATAACTGCGGCGGCTTGCCGCTGGCGTTGGGCGACGGTTACGAGGTCGAAACCTTGTCGGACGACCAACGCGCGGCAATTTTCGGCGTGGCGAAAACCGGCGTGGTCAGCGGCTTGTTCGACCGCGACGGGCAATTGGTCGCGTTCGCCGACGACGGCGGCGAGCAAGCGGAATTTTTGCCGAGCGTGTTGAACTATTGGGCGGGCGGCAATCTCGCGTTGCCGGCAACCGTGGCGGCGATTTCCGCGCCGGTGTGGCAGAATTTTTCCGGCGTGGACGCGAAAAGTTTACCTTGGCAAATTGAGAAATGGAGCAATCCGGCGACGGTCGGTTTAAGTCCCGACGGCGCGGGCGGCGAAGCGTTGCATTTGCGAATGACCGGCGGCGACGGGACGCGGACGGCGGTGAGTTATCTCGCGCCGGACGGCACCGGTCGGCGGGTTAATCTGCGCGGCAAAACGGCGCATTACGTTGACGTGTATAACGCCGGCGACCCGTTGCCGCTGTCGCTGTCGCTGACCAATCGCACGCCGGAGGGCTGGGACGAATTTGAAACGGCGCCAGTAACCCTGCAACGGGGCTGGAATCGCGGCGTGAAATTTAGTTTCGCGCCGGTCAAATCGCGGCGCGGCGCGACGGCGATTAGCGGTTTGGCGGACTGCGCCAAAATCACTTATTACCTACACACCCGCGCGGCGGGCGATTTGCTCTTCGACAATCTGCGGTTTCAGTGAGAGTAGTGAGAGTTAAGGATTGAAAGTTGAAAAAACGGGGCGTCGTCCCCGTTTTTTTTGTGCGGCGCCTCGCCGACATTTTCCCATTTTCTCGCGCCTCTCGCGTCGTTATCGCTGGCTTATCGGCGCGGAGGATTTTACAATTCCCGTCGCGTGCAAAGCGAGAGATTAGAGTTCAGAGTTTAGAGTTCAGCAGTGGTTGCGCTTCGCGCGTTATTAAAAAAATAACACTCTAAACTCTAAACTCTAAATTCTAAATTCTAAATTCTAAATAACCCCCTTTTACCGCGCGGAGTAGATTTATGTCCATCAAAGACGAGCAGGAAGCGGCGAAGCAGGACGCGCACTACGAGGCGGCGCGTTATTTGCGTAACGCCGAAAACACCCTGCAAAAAGCCGGACAACAAGGCAAACGGTTTCTTGACAAAAAGTATGTTTCGACCGCGTGCGCCACGGCGTATTTAGGCGTGTTGTTAGCGATTGACGCGGTTTTTCAGTTGCGCGGCGTGAAACCGCCGAAGGGCAACAAACGCGAGTCGATTAAGTATTACGTCGAGAACGCCGCGAAACTCGACGGTAAATTGGCGGGCGACCTCAACATCGTCTATCGTAATTTACACATTGAGGGCTATTACGAAGGCAATCTGAGCGTGCCGACGATTCGCGACGGCTTTGAAACGGCTTATGAAATTATCGAGCGCATTTGCCCCGAACGGGAATTGACGGACGAAGAATATAAGGCGCGGCGGCGTAGCGGTTCGTGGGTCGGGCGCTTGGCGGCGTGGCTGTTTTAGCGTTCAGAGTTTAGAGTTGAGAGTTTAGAGTTGAGCAAAGGTTGCGCTTCGCGCGTTATTAAAAAAATAACACTCTAAACTCTAAACTCTGAACTCTAAATAACCCCCATTTCCCTCTCGGAGTAGATTTTATGTCCATCAAAGATGAGCAGGAAGCGGCGAAGCAGGACGCGCACTATGAGGCGGCGCGTTATTTGCGTAACGCCGAAGACACCCTGAAAAAAGCCGGTCAAGACGGCAAATGGTTTCTTGACAAAAAATATGTTTCGACTGCGTCCGCCACGGCGTATTTAGGCGTGTTGTTGGCGATGGACGCGATTTTTCAGTTGCGCGATGTGAAGCCACCGAAGGGCAACAAACGCGAGTCGATTAAGTATTACGTCGAGAACGCCGCGAAAATCGACGGGCGTTTGGCGCGCGACCTTAACTTTGTTTATCGTAATTTACACATCGAAGGTTACTACGAAGGCAATTTGAATGTGCCGACGATTCGCGAAGGTTTTGCAACGGCTTATGAAATTATCGAGCGCATTTGCCCTGAACGGGAATTGACGGACGAAGAGTATAAGGCGCGGCGGCGTAGCGGTTCGTGGGTCGGGCGTTTGGCGGCGTGGCTGTTTTAGCGTTCAGAGTTTAGAGTTGAGAGTTTAGAGTTGAGAGTGCGCTCGCTTAAAATCCTTAATTCCCTTAAAACTTTTTCCCGCGCGGAGTAGATTTTATGTCCATCAAAGACGAGCAGGAAGCGGCGAAGCAGGACGCGCACTATGAGGCGGCGCGTTATTTACGCAACGCCGAAGACACTCTGCAAAAAGCCGGTCAGGACGGCAGATGGTTTCTTGACAAAAAATATGTGTCGGTCGCGTGCGGCACGGCGTATTTAGGCGTGTTGTTGGCGATGGACGCGATTTTTCAGTTGCGCGATGTAAAGCCGCCGCGCGGCAACAAGCGCGAGTCGATTAAGTATTACGTCGAGAACGCGGCGAAAATTGACGGACATCTGGCGCGCGACCTCAATCACGCCTATCAGAATTTGCACATTGCCGGTTACTACGAAGGCAATTTGAATGTGCCGACGATTCGCGAAGGTTTTAAGACGGCTTATGAAATTATCGAGCGCATTTGCCCTGAACGGGAATTGACGGACGAAGAGTATAAGGCGCGGCGGCGGCGCGGTTCGTGGGTCGGGCGCTTGGCGGCGTGGCTGTTTTAGCGTTCAGAGTTTAGAGTTGAGAGTTTAGAGTTGAGAGTTTAGAGTTGAGAGTTTAGAGTTGAGAGTGCGCTCGCTTAAAATCCTTAATTCCCTTAAAACTTTTTCCCGCGCGGAGTAGATTTTATGTCCATCAAAGATGAGCAGGAAGCGGCGAAGCAGGACGCGCACTATGAGGCGGCGCGTTACTTGCGCAACGCCGAAAACACCCTGAAAAAAGCCGGTCAGGACGGCAAATGGTTTCTTGACAAAAAATATGTTTCGACCGCGTGCGGCACGGCGTATTTGGGCGTGTTGTTGGCGATGGATGCGATTTTTCAATTGCGCGATGTGAAGCCACCGAAGGGCAACAAGCGCGAGTCGATTAAGTATTACGTCGAGAACGCGGCGAAAATCGACGGACATTTGGCGCGCGACCTTAACTTTGTTTATCGTAATTTACACATCGAAGGTTACTACGAAGGCAATTTAAGTATGCCGACGATTCGCGACGGCTTCGATACGGCATACGGCATTATCGAGCGCATTTGCCCCGAACGGGAATTAACGGACGAAGAGTATAAGGCGCGGCGGCGGCGCGGCTCGTGGGTCGGGCGCTTGGCGGCGTGGCTGTTTTAGAGACGAGAGTTTAGGGAGTAAATGTCCCGTAGGGACATAATGTCGGTAGAAAACCCGACATAAAAAAAATAATCCCGTCCCGTAGGGACGAAATTGGTCGTGCCGGACGAATTATTCGTCATTCGTTTTTCTACCGACATTGCGCCCCCAAGGGGGCGGTTGTAGGTGGCGGCGGCGTTTCTACCGACATTTTGCCCCTACGGGGCAAACCGCCGATTAGTTTGATATGCGGATAAGTTCTAAACTCTAAACTCTCAACTCTAAACATTTAGGAGGGACTCCGATGACGACGCCAAGACAAGACAAGGCAGGGCAAGGCAGTGGTCGTTCTTTGGTTACGGTGGCGTTGGTGGTGGCGCTGGCGTTGGTCGGGACGGCGTTGTTGGGCGGCGGTAATTGGTTGCGCGCCGTTGCCGCGGAGACAGTCGGCGTTCCTCCGACCGCCCCCGACGATAAGTTCACCTCTCTTGAAGATTTTCTCGCCGCGTTCGCGGACTATCGTTATTTCGACGACCCGAGTTTTTACGCAACCGGCAATAGCACCACCGACAATTATTTTGACCGCCGAATGAATTTAGTGGCGGAAGCGGATAAGGACACCAAAGCCGTCTATGAAGTTCGCACGCGGACTTTTACCCTGCCGCTCGGCGCGGCGGTGTTGATGGATTATGTGTATAAAGACGACTATCGCGGAACCGGCGCGGCTTATCCGTTTCCGCCGGCTGTGGACGGCGGTGTGGGTTTATTTAGCGGCGAAAACGCTTTTACCAAAAACATTTTGCCGGTTTATAGCGATATTAGCGAACCGACGCCGCCGGAATCTGAAAAGTTAGAAGAGGTCGGCGTGATGGTGTGGTATCAGAGCGCGCCGCGATATGCATATGAAGATACGGCGCAAGAATCTCCGATTTATGACAACCAAGGATTTATCGGCGGTTGGAATGAGCCGCGTTTTGATATATCGGCAAACGGCGTTGCGGTCGGCTGTTCGTGTTACAATGCCATAAGTAGCGAAGTGAAGACATTGATGCAGAAGCCGAATGTCCTCCCATCCCCTTACAAAGAGAAGGCAATTGACGGAATCGCCGCTTTCATTCTACCCGTGCCGATGACCAAGACGCAAATTGAGAATGCGCTCAACGCCCGCCCGCTTCAGCCGTTGCCTCTTTCGTCAGACGAGATTCGCGAGATACTGGCGAGGAATCCGATTATGGGCTATGGCGCCAGCCGCGATGCTGGTCACACGGTATCACAGTGGGCGGTTTATAATAAAGACACCGCGCCATACTACGAGATTAGATACGGCGATGCGGCTAATGATACCAACGGGAGAATACAAACAGGTAGCACCGGCGTCAGCAGTAATGTTAATTACTTGCTTGACGGCGTCTTTGACAATAATAGTGAAAAATATACCTTGAAACTAATCCCGTTTGACCCCAAGGACAAACTGCTCTGCACCGTCACTTGCGATGGACCGAACTATGACGAAATCAACGGCAACGAAGAAATCCACCTGAACTCGTGCGACGATCTGGAACAGACGAACGACGACAGGTATATTCAGTTCGGTTGCCCGTCGCGAGCCAACGAATTTGCGCTGGGGAAATTCTTAACCGTCAAGAAAACGTTGGACGCCGGCGGCAACGTTACGGGTGAAATCAATAAATACGGCGTAACTGAACAAGGTCAGTTCACTGCCGCGATTAACGACATCGTCGCCAGTTTCTCCGCCGACGATATTCTCAACCGCGTCAAGAAAATCGACAGTATCGACAAAATTGACGCCGACACCGGCATCTCGGATAACTCCGCCGCGGTAGAAATTGATGCGGCAACGAAAAATAAACTGGCTGACGACGACACGGAGGACGCGGAGCCGATGTATGCGGCGTTGACGGATTTGTATCGTCTAACCCGCGACGGCGCGACGAATCCCGAATGGCTGAAAAAATACGAAAAAGCCCGCTTCGTCGCGAACGGCGGCGTGATGGACACGCCATCCAGTTTAGACGGTGGACGCAATCAATTTGCTTACGACAAATTTAATAATAAGCCGTCAATCAAAGGGCGTTTCCGCTATTTTCAGTCCTTCCAAGAAGTCGGCGTTAATCTCAGCGACGTTAATCAGACCGAGCCGCCCGAAGAAGCCGAGCCCGCCACCGGCGGCGTAATCGAGAATTCTTTGCCGTTCAACATCAAGCAATTCGCCGACAAGGGTTTGTTCGACGAGAACGGCGAACCGGTGCGCATCGTCCTTGACGGCGGCACGCCGAAGTGGCTTATCGCGGCGGCGGTCGGCTATCAATTGTTCAACTCGCCCGCCGCGAAAATTCGTCGTGATAACAACATCGCGCAAACCGCCGGCGTCGGCGCGATTTACAGCGTGGACTATGTCGGCACTTATGCGTTAGACCACCGGCACTTGTCCGATACCACGCCGATTTTTACCGGCGGCGGCGGTGGAGCGCCTACCGATAGAACGCCGCGCAATTTGGACTTGTTGGCGTTTGCCGCGCCGTTCTCCGGCTATAACGCGCCGGACTCCGGCTATAAGGTGAATACCGACAGTCCGTTTAACGACGACGGCAGGGACGCGCGCACCGTCGGCGCGTGGAATGGCGGCGCGCGGACCGGCACCGGAACCTGCGTCATCGGCAGATATTTGACGCCGAAAGACATTACGCCGGGTGCCCCGTTGACTAATGATTGTTTTGCGATTCCGGGATGGACGTGCATAAAAGAGGCGTGGGTGCTGGCGTCGCGCTACGAAAACACGTTGCGGACGCACAACGAATTGGCGGGAATGATTGACGTGATTGCGGAAAACGGCGCGAAACCGATAGCGAATATTATCGCGGCGATTTATGCCGATAGTCGGGTCGGCTATGACGCGGCGGCGGCGCGTTCGCGCCCCGTGGATAACGGTGATAAAATTATTGGCGGCGCTACTGCCGGTAGTCCTGACGGCGCTTCGGAGAACCCGCCGGCGGGTAGCATCGAAATCAATCCGCAAGCGGTCAAGAACGCGGCGATTGAGCGCGTGGTGTTAAATTTATTCGGGGCAAAAGCGTATAACGACCACACGCCGAATAAATTTTTAGGCGCGACGATTATCAACCTCGCCGCCGCCGCCGAAAACGAGAAAATCCAAGACGGCGGCACCGGCGCGAATGATAACCTGTATCAAGGTTATATTTTCGCCAAAGCCGACGATTATTACCGCGTGTTAGTCGCGACGGCGCTCATCAACATCGGCAAACAAACCGTCGTCAGCAAAAAATTCCTGCAATTCGTCTATAAAAAGAAACAAAACGGCTCCGGCGCCGTCGTCGATAACCACTGGCTTGACCCGGAATAGATTCATTACGAATAGGTTTGCGGGTTTATTTTACCGAAACGTGGACTGTTGCGTATTTACGCAAATGACTTTTCCGCAAACCAATTCGTATTGAGTATAGCAACTGACTTGAAAAAAAATAAAACTCCTTAAAAAACGCCGTAGGCGTTTAATCTTGGATAACCCCGACCAAGCGACACGTTCTATCGTCGCGCCGGTCGGGGATAACGCCGCCCGATGACTGAACCCCGAAGGGGTTCAACAAATAGTTCAACCCCTTCGGGGTTGTGGTTAGCGGGGGCGTTTTCCCCGAGTTGCGCGGCGGAAAAGCATCGCCGCTCCACTCGGGGTTATTCACATTAAGCCCCTGTCGGGGCTTTTAGCGGAGTTGATGATGACAAATTCGCGGGGATAGCGTTGAAAAATAACCGGCTTTAGCCGAATGGTTTATTGGGGATTTGGGCTAAAGCCCTTTTCTTTTTTGCCTGCCATCCACGCCCTAAAGGGCGTGGCAATTGAATAGAGCATTTTCAAGCGGTATTTCTTCGTGTCCGCCACGCCTTCGTGAGAAATAAAAAAAAGTTAAGACACAGGTCTATTCAATTGCCACGCTTTTTAAGGCGTCCCGCCCGTAGCGCGTTTAGAATCGCCAGCAACGCCACGCCCACGTCGCCGAACACCGCCGCCCACATCGACGCGACGCCCGCCGCGCCGAGCGCCAGCAACACCGCTTTGACGCCGAGCGCGAACGCGATATTTTGCCGCGCCACTTGGCGCGTGTGCCGCGCAATCCGCATCGCCGTCAAAATTTTCCCGACCTCGTCGGTCATCAACACGATGTCGGCGGCTTCAATCGCCGCGTCGGAACCGACGCCGCCCATCGCCACCCCGACATCGGCGCGCGCCAACACCGGCGCGTCGTTGATGCCGTCGCCGACAAACATAATTCCGCACGACGATTTTTTGCCGCCGCGCGCCGCCGCCGCGATTTTTTCGATAGCCGCGACTTTTTGGTCGGGCAATAATTCGGCAAAAAATTCGTCCACGCCGACTTCCCGCGCCACCGCCGTCGCCGCCGCTTCGCCGTCGCCGGTCAGCATCACCGTTTTTATGCCGCGGGCTTGCAGTTGCGCGACCGTCGCCGCCGCGTCCGGTTTGACTTCGTCGGCAAAGGTCAAACAACCGGCGTAAAACCCGTCGATGGCGAGATAAATTTTCGAGTCGCTCGCCGCCGCTTGCGCGGTTCCCGCCGCGACCAATTTCAGATTCCCCGCCAGCACCGCTTTGCCGTCCACTTGGCAACTCACCCCGCGCCCCGCGAGTTCCTGATACTCGCCGACGCGCGCGGCATCAAGTTTGCCGCCGCCGTCGGCAAACGCGGCGCGCGTCGCCACCGCGAACGGATGCGTCGAAAAATACTCGGCGTGCGCCGCGTATGCCAATAATTCGGACGCCGAAAACGGCGACATTGGCGCCACACCGGTAGCCGGCTCCACGCCGGTAGCCGGCACTACGCCGGTAACGCGGAATTTTCCGCGCGTCAACGTGCCGGTTTTGTCGAACACCGCGACGCCGACGTGATTCAACGCCTCTAAAAAGTTGCTCCCTTTCAGCAAAATTCCCCGCCGCGACGCCGCGCCGATGCCGCCGAAAAAACTGAGCGGCACGGAAATCACCAACGCGCACGGACACGAAATCACTAAAAAAACCAACGCGCGATGCGTCCATTCAAAAAAGGTCTCGGCGAACGGCGCGGGCGACGCGAGCGGCGGAATCAACGCCAACAACGCCGCGCCGATGACGACGGCGGGCGTGTAATAGCGCGCGAAAGTCGTGATGAAATTCTCGGTCGGCGATTTTTTCTGCGCCGCGTTTTGCGCCAACGTCAGTATTTTGGCGACCGTCGATTCGCCGGCGAGTTTCGTTACGCGCATCGTCAACACGCCGCTTTGATTGACCGAACCCGCCGGCGCTTCGTCGCCGACGCCGACCGCGCGCGGCACGCTTTCGCCGGTCAACGCCGCGACATCAAGCGACGACAGCCCGTCAATCACCGTGCCGTCGAGCGGCACTTTTTCGCCGGGGCGCACGACGATAATTTCACCGACCGCGACGGCGCTCGGCGCGACGCGGCGCAACTCGCCGCCGTTTTTCACGTTGGCGAAATCGGGGCGCAAATCCATCAACGCGGTAATCGAGCGGCGCGAACTGCCGACCGCGCGCGCCTGCAATTTTTCGCCGATTTGATAAAACAACATCACCGCCGCGCCTTCGGGCGCGTCCCCGATAGCGAACGCGCCGAGCGAGGCGAGCGCCATCAAAAAATTCTCGTCGAAAATTTTTCCGCGCCGCAAATTCTTCAACGCCGTCAACAACACGTCGCCGCCGATTAACAGATAACTTGCGACCAACAGCGCGAACGCCGCCGACGAATGGGCGTAATGCAAAATTAGCCCGACCGCAAACAGGGCAACGCCGACGCCCGTTTGCCACGCGGCGTTTATTTTCCCGCCGCCGTCGCAATGGTCGCAACCGGCGCAATGAGTAGCCATATAAACCTCCTCGGAATAATTGAGAATTAAGAATGCAGAATTAAGAATGGCGTCCGTGAAATTCGTGACTCGGCATTCTTAATGGCTTTCTTCGCTCGCGTGCAACAACCCCTGATAAAAAACATTGCCGACGTGTTCGTCGTCGAGCGAGTAATAGACGCTTTTGCCGTCGCGCCGGTATTTGACCAATTGCGTTTGGCGCAAAGTTTTCAAGTGATGCGACACGGCGGGTTGCGTCAACGCGAGCAACGCCGCGAGGTCGCAAACGCACATTTCGGCGAGCAACAGCGCGTTGATAATTTTAAGGCGCGTCGGGTCGCCGAGCGTCTTAAACAACTCCGCCGCGCGGCGAAGCGTTTTTTCCTTCGCCAAACCGCCGCGCACCCGCTCGATAATTTCCGCGTGAATCGCCGCGCAGGAACAAAATTCTTCGCTCCGCCGCGCCGTTGCCCGCCGCGCCGCCGCTTTTTTCCGGTTCATAAATTCCCCTTCACCAATTAAACAATTAAGTAATTGTTTATATGTTAGCGAAAAATAATTTCCGCGTCAAGGGCGCGGTGGTTTTATTAGACCTGTTCGATTTTTCCGGCTATCCGTCGCCGAGTTCCTTAACGACCGCTTCGCGCGTGTCGGCGTCGGCGCAAACCACGACGACGATTTGCGGCAATAATTTTTCCGCGAGCGTCCGGCGGACTGGCGCCAAGTCGTCAATCAACGTTGATTTTTCCGCGCGGATTTGCGTCGCGTAGGCGGCGGCGTCCGGCGTGAACGGCGGTAAATCCGGCGCGTTTTGGGCGATAAGCGGCACAAGGCGCGTGCATAACATCGCTTCCCAAAAATCGGGATTTTCGACTGCCAGTCGCGCCGCGTCGTCCGTTCCGCGTAGCGCCGCGAGCACGGCTTCGTAATAAGCGATTGCCGGGTCCGGCACGATTTCGCCGCGGGGAATTTGTTGATAGGCAAACCAACGCGGCGCGGGCGCCGGTCGCGCCATTCGTTCGGCGTCTAATTTTCGCCACGCGGTCAGTTCGTTTGCCGCCGCGGTTAAATCGCCGCGTTGTAGTTCAATCCGCGCCGCGAGCGCGCGATAGTCGTCCCGCTCCCGCCGCGTCAGCGCCTGTTTTATCGCTTGCCGCGCCGCGTCCAACCGGCACGCCAATAAATTGTATTCCGCGAGTTCCGCCCAGCCCTCGGCGTCGAGCGGCGCGGCGGCGGTGTATTTTTCGGCGGCGGCGACGGCGTCGCCAAGCCGACCGGCGAAATAATAAAGTTGTCCGCATTGCGACCAAAGGGCTCCACCGGCGTCGCCGGACGCGATTTTTGCCTCCCAAGCCGCCGTCAGCGCGTCGCGAAAAACGCGGTCGTGCGCGGCGCGCGCCCAGTCGCGCGTTTCTTTTTGCGCCGACCAGTTGAGAAATTGATAAAAAATAATCGCCAAGACGACGGCGAAAATCAGCCAGAGCATTTTTTACCTTTTAGTTGGCAGTTGACAGTGGTGGAGTTTTATTTTCAAAATTCGCAAGCGCTCGCTGTCCACTGTTCACTATCCACTGCTCACTCGCCTTAATCCTTGAAAATCGCAAAAGTTCGGGTCGGGCTGGTCGCGGCGGCGTCGGCGCGGACGCGCGGCGGGTTGGCGTCGAGCGCCGTTTCCGCCGCCTGAATCGCCAGCGCGAAGGCGCGCGCCATTTGCGGCGGGTCGCCCGCCGCCGCCACCGCCGTGTTGACCAACACCGCGTCGGCACCGATTTCAATCGCCTGCGCCGCGTGCGACGGCAAACCTAACCCGGCGTCAACAATCACCGGCACGCGCGACTGCGCGATAATAATTTCCAACATCGACAACGTGCGCAAACCTTGGTTACTGCCAATCGGCGCGGCTAACGGCATCACCGCCGGCGCGCCGATGTCTTCCAAACGTTTCGCCAACACCGGGTCGGCGTTGATATACGGCAACACGGTCAAACCCATTTTGACGATTTGCTCCGCCGCGCGGAGCGTTTCCACCGGGTCGGGCAACAGATACCGCGCGTCGGGATGGACTTCCAATTTTATCCATTGATAGCCCGCGGCTTGCCCGATTTTCGCCACGCGCACGGCTTCGGCGGCGTCGCGCGCGCCGGCGGTGTTCAACATCACCGTTACGCGGTCTCGGTCGATGACGCTCAAAATGTCGTCGTCGGGGTCGGCGAAATCGACGCGCGTCAACGAGACGGTTACGAGTTCGGCGCCGGAAGCGGCGAGCGCGGCGGCGAAAATTTCTTTGGCGCCGAACTTGCCGGTGCCGAGAAAAAAGCGGTTAGTAAATTTTTTACCGGCGATGACGAGGGGTTTCATTCTGAATAGACCTTTTTTTGAGATTGATGCGGCGAGGTAGCCAATCAATTAACAATTAACAATTAACAATTAACAATTCACAATTCACAATTAACAATGGTGTAATTTGTTTAGCAATTATCGCTTCGCGCATCCTCGCTCTTCACTGACCGCCATATAGTCGATTGACTTAAAAATCGAACTTAATTGGATAGTGAACGGTGGACAAATGGCAAGCGACTACTGCCCGCTAATAACCAGACGCCGTTCTTTTTTAAAGTCAAACCACCATATCGTTGTCCACTGCTCTCTAATTGTTAATTGTTAATTGTTAATTGTTAATTATTCGTTCCCGCGCCCGCGACCAAAAACAGCACCGCCATGCGCACGGCGACGCCGTATTCGACTTGTTTGAGAATCAAACTTTGCGCGCTGTCCGCGAGTTCCGGCGACAACTCGATGCCGCGATTGACCGGACCGGGGTGCATAATCGGCAAGTCCGCTTTGCCGAGCCGCGCCAACCGCTCGCGCGTTACGCCGAACAGTCGCGAGTATTCCCGCAAACTCGGAAACGGACAAAAACCGTTTTGCCGCTCCAACTGAATTCGCAACATATTCAGCACGTCGCATTTTTTTATCGCGTCGTCCAAGTCGGAGGAAACGGTTACGCCGAGCCGCTCAATGCCGACCGGCATCATCGTCGCCGGTCCGACGACGATGACGCGGGCGCCGAGTTTCGTCAGCCCCCAAATGTTGCTTCGCGCCACGCGGCTGTGCGCGATGTCGCCGACGATGCCGACGGTCAGGTCGGAGAATTCTTGCGGAAAATCGGGGCGGTTGGCGTGGAGCCAGCGGCGGAGGGTGTAGAGGTCGAGCAACGCTTGCGTGGGGTGTTCGTGCTCGCCGTCGCCGGCGTTGACGACCGAACAGCGGACGTTGTCGGCAAGCAGTTTGGCGGCGCCGGCGGCTTGGTGGCGCAACACCATAATATCGACGCCCATCGCTTCGATGTTGCGCGCGGTGTCCACCAACGTTTCGCCTTTGGCCGCCGACGAGCCGCTTTTGCTGAAACTTAAAATGTCGGCGGACAACCGCCGCTCGGCGGTGGTGAACGATAAATTGGTGCGCGTCGAGGGCTCGTAAAACATATTGACGACGGTGCGCCCTTGCAACGCCGGCGTCTTTTTCACGGCGCGGGTAACGATGTCTTCAAAGCGGTCGGCGGTGTCGAGAACGAAGCGGATTTCGTCCGCCGACAGTTCGGCGATACCGAGCAAATGTTTGCGATGCCACATATTTTTTTCACTCATCCGAGTTCGGGTTGTGAACCGCGATTTTGTCGCGTTTTAATTGGTCAACAAACCGGTCTAATGAAATAAATTCGGCGGCGGCTTCTTTCAATTCGTTGGAGGCGTGCTCCCAGAACGCGACGGTGATTTTAATGCCGCGGTTAGCGATATTTTTCAGCGCCGGCACGTAGTCCGCGTCGCCCGCCACCAGGACCATTTCATCCTGCGTTTTGTCGGTAATCAACTGAAAGGAGTCCGCAACCATTTGCACCGCAATGCCTGTATCGATTTTTTTCTCGTGGTCTCTCGCGTTGCGATTTTCAACCACAACCTCAAAGCCGTGTCGGTGCGCGGCGTTCCACAGCGAATCGTTTTGCGGCGGACGGGAACCGAACAGCATCGCTTTTTTCAAACCGTTTTTCTTGCCGCCGACCAATTCCAACAATTTGCCGAAATCATATTTCCATTCACGGTCAAGAATGTTGTTGTTGGTCGCGTCCCAAACATCAAATGCCCAGTCGCGCGCGACCGCCGCAACTTTTCGCCCCTCAATCCAGACGTTGGAGTTGTCCACATAAACATATTTTGCCATAGTTTTTCCTTTTCGCACAAGCGTAAATGAAGCGCATTGTATTCATTTAATTCGCCGCGAGTATTAAAAAAAAACGACCGTCCGGTTTGCGGGCGGTCGTTTTTGTAGGCATAGACCTGTTTATTTATTTTCCGCTTCCGATTGCGCGGCGGCGGCGGCTTCTTCCGCCGCTTTTTGCCGCTTGGCGAATTCCTCATCGACCTCGTGCGTCGCCCGCAACGACAGCCCGACTTTCCGCTCGTCCGCGTCAACGTTGATGACCATCACCGTTACCCGTTGCCCGACTTTCACCACCTCTTCCGGCTTGTCGATTTTCTTGCTCTCCGACAATTCCGAGATGTGGAGCAGACCTTCCAATTCGAGGTCTTTGTCGATTTCCACAAACGCGCCGAACGCCGTCAACTTGGTAACGATGCCTTCGATGATGTCGCCGTTGTGGAATTTCGCCGGAACCGACGACTGCCACGGGTCTTCGGTCATTTGTTTCAGACCGAGCGCCACGCGGCGGCGTTCCGGGTCCACGCTCAACACCACCGTCCGCACTTCGTCGCCTTTGTGGAACAACGCCGACGGATGATTTATCTTTTTCGTCCAACTCATATCGTTGACGTGCAACAAGCCGTCGATGCCCTCTTCCAACTCGATAAACGCGCCGTAGTTCGTCATATTGCGGACGCGACCGGTGATGTAACAGCCCGCCGGATATTTTTCGACCACGTCAATCCACGGGTTGCCCTCGATTTGCTTCATCCCCAACGACAGTTCCTGTTTGTCGCGGTTGATGTCGAGGATGACCACTTCGACTTCTTCGCCAATCGCGACTTTTTCCGACGGGTGGCTGATTTGTTTCGTCCAACTCATTTCGCTGATGTGGACGAGACCTTCGATGCCGTCTTCCAATTTCACGAACGCGCCGTAAGGCATAATGTTGACGACCGGACCTTTGAAGCGTCCGTTGATGGGATACTTGTCGCCGATGCTGTCCCACGGGTTCGGCGTGATTTGTTTCAAGCCGAGCGAAATGCGCTCGCGCACCGGGTCGAAATCCAACACCTTGACGGTGAGTTCCTGGTCCATTCCGACCACTTCCGACGGGTGCGACACGCGCCCCCACGACAGGTCGGTGATGTGCAACAAGCCGTCGATGCCGCCGAGGTCCACAAACGCGCCGAAGTCGGTGATGTTCTTGACCACGCCCTTGCGGATTTCGCCTTTGACCAACGTTTTGAGCACGTCGCCTTTTTTAACGTCGCGCTCTTCTTCGAGCAGTTTCCGGCGCGAGAGGACGATGTTGCGGCGCTCGCGGTCGATTTTGATGATTTTGCATTGCAAGTCGCGCCCGATGTATTCGCCGACGTCGTTCACGCGGCGGATGTCCACCTGACTGGCGGGCAAAAAGACCGGCACGCCGATATCGACCAACAACCCGCCCTTGATTTTGCGGACGGCTTTGCCGGTGATAACGTCGCCGATGTTGCGCTCGTTGATGATTTTTTCCCAACCTCTAATCCGGTCGGCTTTGCGTTTGCTGAGAATGAGCGTGTTGTTGTCTATTTCGTCGAGCAGGACTTCGATTTTTTCGCCGATGACGGGAAGCGGCAAATGCTCCGCTTCAAATTCGCTTTTCGGGACAAAGCCCTCGGCTTTGTAATTGAGGTCGATGACGATGTCGTCGCCGTCGTAGCGGCGGACGATGCCGGCGACGATTTCGCCGATTTTGAGTTCGCGCTCCTGCACGATGCCTTCGCGGATGCTGTTGAGGTCGGCGTCACCCATCGCCGCGTTGGTTTCCGCTTCAAGGTCGTCGTCGGTGATGACGCTTTTAACCAAACCATACCTACCGGGCATAACCATAAAAAACTCCTCCTTTCCAAATTTTCCGCCGACGCCGCGCGGTTGCCCAGAGAAACAGACGGCTTTGCCGCCGCCTGACCGTGGTCGCCCTGCCGAAAATTCGCGCGCTCGCCTGAGCGCTTAAACAAAAAAGAAAAATAAAAAATGCCGCCCACCGGCGGGCGGCGAAACGTGGAATAATAGGGAAACAAGAGACGGGGCGCAAGGTCGGCGGGTAGCGGGAGAGCGAATTAAAAATTAAGGACTGCTTTTAATTTTTAATTCTTAATTCTTAATTCTTAATTTTTAATTGTTCTTTTACTGTTCACGGCTCGCCGTCCACTCCCCTATTCCTTATTTCCGCGTTTTGTCGAAAATGCGCCGCAACTCTTAAATTGGGGATGTTGCTGATGACTGCTAACAATTCGCTTCGGTTGGTTGATTTCGACTGGAAAATCGCCGCGGTAATCGACCAGACGCCGCTCGGCGTGGTTCTTTGGGACGCGGAAAATCGGGTCGCGCACTGCAATCCGGCGGCGGTGAATTTATTTCAATTGCCGGACGACTGCGCGGCGCGGTGGCGTTTCGACGAACTGTCGCCGCCGACGCAACCGAACGGTGCCGACTCGGCAAGTTTCTTAACCGAACATTTGCGCGGCGCGGCGCCGTTTGAATTTACCCATCTCCTCGCCGACGGACAATTGTTGCCGGTGGAAATCACGCCGGCGAAAATGACGCTCGCCGGTCAGGAATTTATCGCCGGTTATTACCGCGACAATCGTCCGGCAAAAAAAATGTTAGCCGCGCAGGAGGCGCATGAACAAGAATTGCAATTAGCCGCGTCCGTGGCGTTGCGCGCCAAACAACGGGTGCTCCTCTTGCGCGAGCAGGAACTGCGCGACGTTCGCCGCGCCGCCGAGAAAAACTCCAAAATCAAAAACGAATTTTTGCTCAACATCAACCACGAACTGCGCACGCCGATGAACGGCGTCATCGGGACGCTGACGCTGTTGAAAGGGACGGCGCTGACCGCCCAGCAACAGTCCTATCTCGCGTCCATTACCGATTCGGCAAATTCGCTGATACGCCTCATCGACGATTTATTGGACATTAAGCAGTTGGAAAACGGCGAACTGAAAGTCCTCCTTTTGCCGTTCAATCTACGCGCTTTGGTGGAGCAAATCCGTGACGAGTTTGCCCCGCAGGCGGCGAATAAAGGGTTGGTGTGGAAGGTGGAAATAGACGCCGCCGCGGCGGTGATTGGCGACGAATTGCGGTTGCGGCAAATTTTGCGCACGCTGTTGGACAACGCGCTGAAATTCACCGAAAAAGGCGGCATTACCTTGTCCGTGCGGAAAAAATCCGGTAGCGCGGTGGCGTCGGTGTATGAGTTCACCGTGCGCGACACCGGCATCGGCTTTACGCCGGAGCAATTGAAAGTGATTTTCCAGCCGTTCGCGCAAGCCGACACCTCGCGCACGCGCAAATACGGAGGTATCGGGCTGGGCTTGTCGATTTGTCGGCGGCTAATCGAAATGATGGACGGCGAAATCGAAGCGGTCGCCGCGCCGGACGGCGGCGCAATTTTCCGCTTTACCGTTTGCCTCAACACGTCGGTCGCGACCAATGCCGAGACCGTCGCGTCCGCCGCGCGGCGCTTGTTGTTGGTTGACGACAACGAGGTCAATATGATGGTCGCGAGCGACACGTTGGAGAGTATGAATTATGCCATCGACACGGCGGAGGACGGCGAAGTGGCGGTGGATAAATTCCGCTCGGCGGCGACGGCAAACAAAATTTACGACGCGATTTTAATGGACTTGGCGATGCCGGTGATGGACGGCTACGCCGCGACGCGGGCGATTCGGAAATTGCCGCAAGGCGACCGTCTGCCGATTATCGCGTTGTCCGCCAACGCGCGGGACTGCGACCGCGCAGAGTCGCTCGCGGCGGGAATGGACGACCATTTAGCCAAGCCGTTCAATCCCGATTTGGTCGATGCCATCCTCAAAAAATTCATCGCCCAATACCGGCAGAAAAACGTCGGCTTTAAGCACCCGTTGGGACAAGCGATAGAAGACGATTACGAATTGAACAGCAACGAATTTTGAGGTTTGAAGTGGGCGGTGAAGCGTGGACGGCGGCGGAGTTTTTATTTTCAAAATTCGCCCGCGTCCACCGTCTATTGCTCACTACTCATTGCCCACTGCCCCCGGCAAAATGCGCCAATTTTACGCCATTCTCACCAACACCTTTTGGGAAGCCGTTCGCCAACCGGCTTACGGCTTGGTGTTGATTATCGTCGCGCTGTTGGTGTTGGCGGCGCCGCTGTCGGGCGCGCACATTTACACGCTCGCCGCCGGCGACCATTTGTCGGCGCAACGCGCGGTCGCGGGAATGGGGCTTTCGACCGTGCTGATTGCCGGCTTGGGGTTGGCGGTGCTGATTGCCGCCGGCGTGATTAACCGCGAAATCGAAGAAAAAACCGCGCTGACGGTGCTGACCAAAGCGGTCGGACGGCTCGTGTTTATCGCCGGCAAATTCGCCGGCGTCGCGGCGGCGATAACGCTGGCGGTGGCGGCGTGGTCGATGTTGATTTTGTTGACGGCGCGTTTCGGCGCGAACGTCGCGGCGTATGAAAATTTTGATTATGCGTCCTTCGGCGGGACGATGCTGGCGATTGGCGGCGGCTTGGCGGCGGCGACGTGGCGCAATTATTTTAGCGGCAAAAGTTGGGTCGGCAGTTTTTCGCTGACTTTTTTCGGCATTTTATCCGGCGTGTTTTTGGCGTTGCTGTTTGTAACGCCGGATTATCAATGGGCGTTCGGCGGCGGCAAATTCGGCGCGTATGACTGGCAAGTGGCGCTTGCGGCGCTGTTGATGTGGGAAGCGATTTTACTGTTGGCGGGGTTGGCGGTGGCGTTCAGCACGCGCCTGAAAATGACGGCGAATTTTGCGCTGTGTTTGGGCTTATTCGCCGGCGGGCTGACGGTGGATTATTTTTACGCGACCTACGGCGGCGAATGGCTGGCGGCGGGGCGGATGCTCGTGCCGGCGGTGCAGGCGTTGTGGATCAGCGAAGCGCTGAAATACGAAGTGGCGATTCCGCTAACGTATGTCGCGGACTGCACGGCGTATGCCGCGCTATACTTGGCGGCGACGCTGTTCCTCGCGGCGTATCTGTTCGAAAAACGGGAAATCGCGGGGTGAAAATCCGCGTTGCATAAAAATTTAGTTCGAGGATGGACGGATGAATTTTTAATGGGACGAGCGCAAAAACCGGAGCAACATCAAGAAGCCTCAGGTGAGTTTTGAACAGGCACGTTTGGTGTTTGACGACCCATTGCATGTTTTGCGCGATGACGACGAGCATAGCGTTAGCGAAGACCGTTATGTCATTATCGGTAGTGCCGTCGGAAGAATTTTGTTTGTCAGCGAAGTGGAAATTGACGAAGATACGGTTCGCATAATTTCTGCCCGAAAAGCCACTCACCGCGAAAAGGAAGAATACTATGGCAATTGTGCGCTACACCTCGGAAAACTGCCCAAAGCCGACCAACGAAGAATGGGAGCGCGTTGACCGTCTCAAAGACGAGGACATTGACTTTTCGGATATTCCTGAGCAAAAAGATTTTTCCGCCTTTGTGCCGTGGGAACGGCGGCATTTGCTCAAAGAAAGACGCCGGAAGAAAGTCGCGGTCGCGCTTGACCGCGATGTCGCGGCGTGGCTTGAGCGCGACGGCGCGAGTTACCAAACGCAAATTAACGCGATTTTTCGGCAAATAATGCAAATCGCCCATCCGGCGTAATGTTTAATCGCCGTCCGAGCGCCGTTTAACAAACAAAAAAAAAGCGACCGCGCCGCGGTCGCCTTTTTTTGTCGCCGAATGATGGCTTCGCTTAACTTGCCGCGCCGGCTTTCTTTTGGCGGTCGGCGGTTAATTTGCTGTTCGCGGTGCGCGGCTTGCGCGGTTTCGCGTCCGCCGCCGGTTTGACGCGCTTCTTCGGCGCGGATTTCGATTTTTTGCGCGGCGCACTCGCCCACAAGTCGCCTTTTAGACCGTTGTCGCGGAAAATTTTCGCCACGGTGTCCGACGGCTTCGCGCCTTGCGCCAACCA
Source organism: Planctomycetales bacterium (assembly GCA_025997475.1). Classification (GTDB taxonomy): domain Bacteria; phylum Planctomycetota; class SZUA-567; order SZUA-567; family SZUA-567; genus MS499-59. The sequence continues at coordinate 43,692 of BNUQ01000007.1, read as the reverse complement.
ATACTTCGCCCGTTCAAGGTCAAGTCGCAACGCCTCTTGCTTGCCGCGCGGCGCCGGATTAAACAGCCCCAATTCTTCAATCGGCTGACCGTCCCGCCGCGCCAGCGTCGGAAAAACGGCAATGTTGTAAAACGGCAGATGCACCCGCCCCATACGTTTCAAACGAATACTGACCGACATTCTGTTTCTCCTGCGATTAAAAATTACCGATAAAAAAATTGTCTTTACCGCCGATGTTTTTTTCGCGCTTTTTCTTTTTTGCGTTCTTTTTTTACGTCGCGCGTCGCTTTGGTGCCGGCGTGTTTTGATTGTCCTAACGCGCGGCGCATTCCGGGAATTGGCGGCATTCCGCTCATCTCGACCGGCGCGTCGCCGTTTTCGCCGTCATTTTTTAACAAATCGGCGCTCGCGCCGGCGGCGGAAAACAAGCCCATTTTCCCCATTTTGCCAATCATCTTGCGCATTTTGCCGAACATATCCAACAATTCGCGCACCGGCTTGACGAACGGCTCGCCTTTGGCGTCGCGGTGTCCCGAACCTAACGCGATGCGGCGCAGACGATTATGCCCCAGAATTTCGGGATGCCGCCGCTCCTCGACGGTCATACTTTGGATAATGGCTTCAATCTTGCGAAAACGCCCTTCGTCGATGTCGAGTCCGGCGATTTTACCGCCTATCCCCGGCACCAATTTCAACAATTCTTTGATGCTACCCAACTTTTTTATTTGCGCAAGTTGTTTCTGAAAATCTTCCAAGGTAAATTCGTTCTTTTCTAATCGCTCCCGCATTTTTTCGGCGTCGCGCTCGTCGATGACCTGTTGCGCTTTTTCCACGAGCGACACCACGTCGCCCATGCCCAAGATGCGCCCCGCCATCCGGTCGGGGTGAAATTCTTCTATCGCGTCCAACTTCTCACCGACGGAAACGTATTTAATGCCGACGCCGGTGAGCGCCCGCAACGACAGCGCCGCGCCGCCGCGCGCGTCGGAGTCGAGTTTCGTCATTACGGCGCCGGTGAGCGCGAGGCGTTTCTTAAATTCCAACGCCGTATCGACCGCGCTTTGCCCAATCATCGCGTCGCAGATAAATAAAATTTCGGCGGGATTGGTCGCGGACGCGATGTTTTCCAATTCGGTCATCAACGCGTCGTCCACGTGCAACCGACCGGCGGTGTCAAGGATGATAACGTCGTGATTATTTTCCCGCGCGACGGCGAGGGCTTCGCGGCAGATGGCGACCGGATTGCCGCCCGCTTGAAAATGCACCGGCGCGTTGATTTGCGCGCCCAAAATTTTCAATTGTTCGATGGCGGCGGGGCGTTGCACGTCGGCGGCGACGAGGAGCGGTTTTTTGCCTTCGGCTTGCCAGCGGCGCGCCAATTTGCCGGCGGCGGTGGTTTTGCCCGCGCCTTGCAGACCGCAGAGCATCACGATAGTCGGCGCGGTTTCCTGCCAGCGGACGCCGTCGCGTTCGCCGCCGAGCAAGGCGACCAATTCGTCGTGGACAATTTTGACGAACTGCTCGCCCGGCTTGACGGCGTTCAACACTTTTTCGCCGAGCGCTTCGTTTTTGACGCGCTCGACGAATCCTTTGACGACGGCGAGCGACACGTCGGCTTCGAGGAGGGCGAGGCGGACTTGGCGGGCGGCTTCTTCGACGTTGCTTTCGCTGATTTTGGCGGTGCCGGCGAGCGTCCGAAAAACGCCGGTCATTTTGTCGGTAAGCGATTCAAACATATTTTTTACTCATTGGTTGCTGACGGGAGCGGCGCGGGATTGTAGGGGAAAAGTTGAAAGTTGAAAGTTGAAAGTTCAGAGTTTAGTAATGGTTGCGCTTCGCGTGCTTTGAAAGTAATTCCATTGCTCATCTCTGAACTCTAAACTCTGAACTCTAACCAGCGTCCCGCCAACAGCGCGACGGTAAAAAGCGTCAAATAAAGATAGTCGCGCGCGCGCGGCGGGGCAGGGCGCGGCGCGGGATATTCGCCGTTAAAGCCGCGGCATTGCATCGCTTGATAAACTCGTTCGGCGCGGTCGATGCTTCGCGCCAATAGTTGCCCTAAAAAACTGCCGATGTCGCGCCAGCGGATATTTTTCTGGCGCGGCGCGCGCAGGCGATACGCAATCGTCATCGTCGCCGCCTCGTCCAACAGCGTCGCGATATAGCGATAGGTCATCGCCAATTGCAGACGGACGATTTTCGGCACGCGCAATTTTTCCAACTGGGCGCAGAGCGCGACAAACGGCGTCGTCGCCATCAAAATCAACACCGCGAGCACGGTCAGCGCGGTTTTCAGCATAATCGACACTAACGAAATTTCGCCCTGCGTGATTACCCAGTCGCCGCAATAAAACGCGGTCTGTTGATTGACCCAGACGTTGCCGAGACCGCCCATCAGCGAAAACGGCATCGCCAACGCCAGGCGCGCGAGCAACGGTCGCCACGGTGTTTGCGACAACGTCATCGCCGCGAGCGGATACGCGGCGAACAATGCGAGCGCGGTCAGCGCGGACGACGGCAACGACACCACCGCGACGAGGTAAAAAAAAGTCGTCAGCATTTTAACGAGCGGATGCAACCGATGCACCGTCGAAACGCCGAGCGCCAGGCGGTCGAGTTGGTCAAAATTATTAACGACGCGGGAGAGGGACATTTTGCCTCTGGTGAGCGTGTAAGGGGTTTAATAGACCTGTTCGACAACCAATTCGCGGCAAATTTTCGGCTAATTTTCCGTTCCGCCGCGTCAAAATTCCTTGCAATACGCTCGGTATTGCTTCGTCATTTTTCCTGGCGAAACGAAAAATTAGACACGAAAATTTGCTCACTCGTAGGTTTAGAACAGGTCTAATGATTCTTGAGTAGATTAAAAATCTTAAAAAGTCAACCCGCTTAAAAATCGCCCGCCGCGCTTTTAAGGCGGTCTATTGCGCGAAGGGCGACGCTTATGGTCGCCTCGTAATCGCGTCTTGCCAAGCCGGGAATTTACCTTACAATCTCGCGTTTCGTTTGTTGATAGTGGAGGTGGTTGGGTATAATTATACCGCACCGCTCGACAATACGAAAAAATTTATCCGAAGCGGCATTTATCCGCGCCGTGCCGGCATTTATCCGTAGCGGCGATAACCGGTCTTGACGATGAGTAAAATTCCGAACGATTTACTTTATACGCGCGAACACGAGTGGGTGGCGGTCAAAGACGGCGTCGCCACCGTGGGCATTACCGACCACGCGCAGGACGAACTCGGCGACATCACTTTCGTCGAATTGCCGTCCGTCGGCGCGACCGTCGCCCAAAACGGCGAAGCCGGCGCGGTCGAGTCGGTCAAGGCGTCCAGTCCGGTGTATGCGCCGCTCGGCGGCATCGTCGCCGCCGTTAATCAAACGCTTGACGACAATCCGGGCGCGGTTAATTCCGACCCTTACGGCGCGGGCTGGCTCTTCAAAGTATCGGTCGCAAACGTTGCGGAAACCCAAAATTTATTAAGCGCCGAAAAGTATCGCGAATTTTTACCGGCGGAAAAAGACAATTAAAAATTAAGAATTAAAAATTAAAAATGACGGAGTTTGAGGCTCAAAATTCGCTTCGCGCAATTTTTTAAGTTCAATCCAGTATTTGTAATTTTTAATTTGTAATTTTTAATTTAGAAATTACCGGACGATTTTATTAAGACAGCCAAGTATATGAGTTACGTTCCTCACACTGCCGCCGACCGCGCTTCGATGTTGAGCGCGGTCGGCGTTTCGGCGATTGGCGAATTATTCGCCGCGGTGCCGTCGGCGTTGCGCGCGCCGGCGCTGAATTTGCCGCCGTCGCTTAGCGAGTGGGAATTGAACGAGCATTTGCACGACTTGGCGGCGCAAAATCATTCGCCGCAACGCGACGGCGACTACTTTATCGGCGGCGGCGCGTATCGGCACCACATTCCGGCGGTCGTCGATGAAATTTGCGCGCGGAGCGAATTTTACACGGCTTACACGCCGTATCAGCCGGAAATCAGCCAAGGGATGTTGCAGGCGATTTTTGAGTTTCAGACGGCAATCGCGCGGGTAACGGGGCTCGCCGTCGCGAATGCGTCGTTGTATGACGCCGGCACGGCGATTTACGAAGCGGCGGTGATGGCGAAAAACGTTACCAAACGCCGCGAAATAATTTACGACACGACGCTTAATCCGCACTATCGCGAAGTTCTGCGTAGCCACGGCGACCGGAAATTTTTTACGCACCGCGTCCGGGATTACGCGAACGACGCGGCGGCGGGCTTGGCGAGCGTCGCGGCAAGAGTCAACGACCAAACGGCGGCGGTCATCGCGCAATATCCCGATTTTTTCGGGCGCGTCGCCGACCTGACGGCGTTGGCGGCGACCTGTCATCAACACGGCGCGTTGTTGATTGTCGCGGGCAATCCTCTGGCTTTCGGCGTGTTGACGCCGCCCGGCGATTTCGGCGCGGACATTGCGGTCGGCGACGCGCAACCGTTGGGGATGCCGTTGAATTACGGCGGACCGTTTTGCGGCTATATCGCCTGCGCGGAAAAATTGACGCGCCACTTGCCGGGGCGGCTGGTCGGCGAAACGACGGACGGACGGGGCGAGCGCGGTTTTGTGTTGACCTTGCAAGCCCGCGAACAACACATCAAGCGCGAGCGCGCCGGCAGTAACATTTGCTCCAATCAGGCGCTGTGCGCGTTGCGGGCGCTGGTGTATTTGACGGTGATGGGCAAAACCGGATTTCGGCAAACGGCGGAATTGTGCCTGCAAAAAGCCGCGTATGCGCGGGCGCAACTCGGCGCGGTGCCGGGGGCGGAGTTGGTCTTTGGCGGCGCGCATTTCAACGAATTTGTGTTGCGGTTAGACCGACCGGTGATGGATTTGTTTCGCGCGTTCGGACACCAATTCGAGCCGGGGATTCGGCTCGGACGCTGGTATCCGCAGTTGGCGCAATGCTTGCTAATTAGCGTCACGGAATTAAACCGCCGGTCGGACATTGATTTATACGCGGCGCGGTTGCGGGAATTTATGGCGGCGACGAATTGAATTTCGGGAGGGGCGAACTCTCGCTTACCAGCACAATCTATGAAAAAATCCTCGCTTGAAAAAACGTTGCTGTCGCCGAAGTCGGACTTTGTCTTCAAGTTGATTTTCGGCGACCAGCGCAACATCGATATTCTCACGGCATTCTTGCAAGCCGTGTTGGACTTGCCGGCGGACGAATACGAAAAATTGGAAATTGTTGACCCGCACGTCAATCGCGAAACGAAAGACGACAAACTCGGCATTCTTGACGTGAAAATTCACACCAAATCCGGCAAGGTGATTGATGTCGAAATTCAAGTCGAAGAAATGTCGCTGTTGCGGGAACGGATAGTTTATTACGCCGCGAAAATGGTTACCGAACAAATCGGCAAAGGCGACAATTACGACACCGTCAAACGGGTGATTAGCGTGGTTATCACCGATTTTGTTTGGGTGGCGGACAACGCCGATTATCATAACCGCTATAAACTTTACGATGCGCGGACGCAATCGACATTTACCGATTTACTGGAAATTCATACTTTGGAATTGCCGAAATTACCGTTAAAAGACGACCGGTCGGCGGCGTGGGATTGGTTGCAGTTTTTGCGGACGAATGACAAGGAGAACCTGACGATGTTGGCGCAAACGAGTCCGATGTTGGGCAAAGCGGTGGGCGTTTTAATGGAATTGTCGGCGGACGAGCGAACCCGTCTGCTTTACGAATCGCGGGAAAAGGCGCGAATGGACAATGCCGTGCGGATGCGCGACGCGATAAATAAAGGTTTAACTTTGGGCAAAACGGAAGGTCGAGCGGAAGGTAGGGCGGAAGGTAGGGCGGAAGGTAGGGCGGAAGGTAAGATGGAAGGAATAATCGACGTTGCCAAACGAATGTTATCGTTGGGGTTAAAATTGGAGGTTGTCGCAAACGCTACCGGTTTACCCGCCGATGAAATAAAAAAACTGTGAAATGTAACGAGAACCGGACGGCGGGACAAATAACGGACAAAAAAAAACTTTACTTTTCTTCCGTAACTTTCTGTGAAAAAAAATGGCTGATAATAAAAAGAAAAAAGCGGCATCCCAACCGGCAAAACCGGCGCCGAAAAAGGCGCCCGCCAAAGCGGGCAAAGTCGCGGACAAAAAAGTCGCGGCGAAAAGCGCGAAGACAACGGCAAGCGCGAAAGTTGCGGTGAAGCCGGCGAGCGTCGTCAAAAATAAACCGGCGAAATCCGTCGCGAAATCCGCGCCTGTGGCGAAATCCGCAAGCAAACCGACGAAACCGGCTTCGGCGAAATCCGTCGCAAAATCCGCTCCGGCGAAACCGACTCCGCCCGTCAAAAAACCGGCGAAAAAGTCCCTCGCCGCGCCCGCGCGCGACCGCAAAGCGGCGGAACGCGACGCGGTCGTCGTCGAAGAAATCGCGCTTCCCGACGGCGAGGGCGTCAAACTGACCGAAGAAATGTTGGTCAACTTGCTCGCGAAATTGAAAGGGCGCGACCACGTCGCCTACACCGAATTAAGCAAAATTTTATCGCCGAGCATCGTGGCGGGGCAGGAAATCGACGTGGTGCTGGCGCGGTTAAGCGGGGTCGGCATCGTCGCCATCGACGACTCCGAAGACGCGGCGGTGGACGATATTGAACCGACCGACGAGGAGGAAGAAGGCGAGGCGTTTGACCCGACCGCCGAAGTCGCGACGCTGTCGCCGGAGTTGTTGGCGAACGACGACGCGGGCGACATCAACGACCCGGTGCGGATGTATCTCGCGGAGATGGGCGGGATTCCGTTGCTGACGCGCGAGCAGGAAATTCAGCACGCGGCGGGCATCGAACTTTACAGCAAACGTTTCCGGCGGCGCGTGATGGAGACGCCGCTCGCGATTGAATACGTCGAGCGCGCGCGCCGGTTGGTCGAAGAAAATCGCGAGGGCTTGGACCGGATGCTCCGCAACAACACGCCCGCCGGTATGGGGAAAAACGATATTTTGTCGCGTTTGCCGGGACACGTGGCGACGCTGACCGCGCTCCGCCAGCGCATTGGCGTCTTGTGGCAAAAAATTAACGCGACGCCGGATTTATCGGCGCGCGACCGCGAGAAATTATTGGCGGAATTGAAAACGCGCCAGCGCCGGAGCGCGATGTTGATTGAAGAACTGGGTTTCCGCTCCGAGCGGATTATGCCGATCAAAAGATACATCGAAGAATTGGCGGCGGAGTCCGCGCGTTTGGAGAAAGACCGCAAACGGTGGCGCGAACAAAAAGAATTGTCGGAAATCGACAAACGCCGCTGGCGCCGCGCCGAAGAGCGCCTCGCGGAGATCGCCGAAATTGTGCAGGAGCCGTTGCCGAATTTGCGGTTGCGCGCCCGGCTGATGGACGAGCGCTATGAGCAATATCGCGTCGCCAAGAAAAAATTGGCGAACGGTAATTTACGCTTGGTCGTGTCGATAGCGAAAAAATACCGCCATCGCGGTTTGAGTTTCATCGACCTGATTCAAGAGGGCAACACCGGCTTAATGAAGGCGGTCGAAAAATACGAATATCGGCGCGGCTACAAATTTTCGACTTACGCGACGTGGTGGATTCGGCAGGCGATTACGCGGGCGATTGCCGACCAGTCGCGGACGATTCGCATTCCGGTGCATATGATTGAAACGATGAGCCGTTTGCGGCGCATCACGCGCTCGTTGGTGCAACGGATGGGGCGCGAGCCGACCGTCGAAGAAATCGCCAAAGAGGCGGATATTCCGGTGCCGGAAGCGAAACGGGTGCTGAAAATCAGCAAGCGTCCGATTTCGTTGGACAAGCCGATTGGGCAGGGAAGCGACGCGGAAGACACGCATTTCGGCGACTTTATCGAAGACCAAAGCGTCGATAGCCCGATTAACATCGCCAGCCGCGATATGCTGAAAGACCGGATTCGCAACGTGTTGGAAACGCTGACGTTTCGTGAGCGGGAAATTATCAAGTTGCGCTACGGCATCGGTTTGGGCGGCGACGAGGACTACACTTACACGCTCGAAGAAGTCGGGCGGAAGTTCAACGTAACGCGGGAGCGGGTGCGGCAAATCGAGGCGAAGGCGCTGAAAAAATTGCAACATCCGGTGCGCGCCCGCGGCTTGATGGGCTTCGTCGATGAAATCGACGCGCGAACGGCGGCGAAGCATGCGTGAATCAATTAACAATTAAAAATTGACAATTAACAATTTTGGCGTTGATTATTAAAATTTCGCGAAGCGATTTTGATGATTAGTCGCCGCCATTGTTAATGGTTAATTTTTAATGGTTAATTTTTTTTTGTTCCCTTCGCGACAAGGGAAAAATATGTGTGGCATCGCGGGCTATTGCGGCGCGGAGCGCGAAGCCGTTTTAGAAAAAATGGCGGCGGCGCTGGCGCATCGCGGACCGGACGGCGCGGGCTTTTATCATGACCGCCGCGTTCATCTCGCCCATCGTCGTCTCGCCGTCATCGACTTGTCCGCCGCCGCCGCGCAACCGCTATCGACCGCGGGCGGTGAACTGACCGTCGTTTTCAACGGCGAAATTTACAATCACCGCGAATTGCGGCGCGAGTTAAGCGGGCGCGGACATCGCTTCCAAACCGACCACGCCGACACCGAAGTTTTGTTGCACGGCTACCGCGAATGGGGCGAGAATTTGCCGGAAAAACTCGACGGAATGTGGGCGTTCGCCGTTCACGACCGCACGGCGCGGCGCTTGTTTTGCTCCCGCGACCGCTTCGGCAAAAAGCCGTTTTTTTACACGCGGCAAAACGACGTGTTCGCCTTCGCGTCGGAACTGACCGCGCTCCGCGCCCATCCCGACTTGACGTTCGTCATCGACCCGCTGTCCCGACAGAAATACTTCGCTTACGGTTTCATTCCCGCGCCGCGCTCGCTGTATCGTTCGGTCGCGCAAATTCCCGCCGGTCATAATTTGACGCTTGATTTAACCGATTTATCGTTGCGCGTCGCGCCGTATTGGGACTACGTCGTCGAACCGCAAGCCGTCGCCGACGAACCGCGCCTGACCGCGGAACTTCTCGACGTGCTGACGCGCGCCGTCAAAAAACGGTTGGCGGCGGACGTGCCGGTCGGCGTCTGGCTGTCGGGCGGAATTGACTCGTCGGCGCTCGCGGCGCTCGCGGCGCGGCAGGGGCGGATTGCGACTTTTTCGATTGGCTTTACCGAAACGAGTTACGACGAGTCGCCGTTCGCGGCGGCGGTGGCGCGGCACCTTAATAGCGACCATCATTTGACGCGCGTAACCGAGCAGGACGCGCTCCGCGAAAACGCGGCGCTGTTGCAAAAATTGGATATGCCCTTTGCCGACGACTCGTTGTTGCCGACGTGTTTACTCGCGCGGGCGACGCGGCAACACGTAACGGTGGCGCTCGGCGGCGACGGCGGCGACGAACTGTTTGGCGGCTATGAGCCGCTTCGCTATTGGCAATGGGCGTGGCGATATCGCCGTTATTTACCGCGCGGTCTGCATCCGGCGGCGGCGTGGCTCGCCGACCGCGCGTCGGCGCGGCGCCATTATTTGGCGTTAAGTTTCAAGTTGCGGCGTTTTTTTCGCGCGTCGGGGCAGAGCCCGAAAATTTGGATTCCGGCTCTGCTCGCGCCGCTCACGGTCGCGGAAATCGCCGACTTGTTGGGCGACGCCGCGCCGTGGGAAGAAATTTACAGCGAGGCAATCGCGGCGTGGGACAGTTGCGCCAGTCCGCATCCGGTCGATAAAATGACGCGCTATTACGTCAAATTATATTTGCCCGACCAGTTGTTGCCGAAAGTTGACCGCGCGTCGATGTTCAATTCGTTGGAAGTGCGCAGTCCGTTTTTAGACCGCGACGTGGCGGATTTCGCGCGGCGGTTGCCGGCGGCGTATCGGGTCAAAAACGGCTTGTTCGGCGGCGGCGCGTCGAAGTATTTGTTGAAAAAAGCGTTACGCGGAATTTTGCCGGAAGAAATTTTAACGCGCCCTAAACAGGGATTTTCGCCGCCGGCGGCGCAGTGGTGGCGGACGGGCGAATTGACCTTGCCGCCGCTCCGTTACGGCAAGCCGGCGTTCGCGGCGCGCGCCTTGGCGGAACACCGTAGCCGTCGCCGCGATTGGAATTTATATTTGTGGGCGCAGTTGGCGTTGGAAGAATCGGCGATTAAATAGACCTGTTCGATAACCAATTCGCGGCAAATTTTCGGCTAATTTTCCGTCCCGCCGCGTCAAAATTCCTTGCAATACTCTCGGTATTGCTTCGTCATTTTTCCTTGCGGCACGAAAAATTAGACACGAATATTTGCTCGCTCTTGTTTATCGAACAGGTCCAATTTTCGGTGCCGCGCCGCGCTTTCCGTTGATTAAATTCCCCGCTATGGAGGGGTGGCGGGCGCGAGGAGTTTTCGCGCCTGACGGGGCGGTGATTTTATCAAAATCGCTTCGCGTCGTAATTCGTAATCAGTAATTTTTATAGTAGTTTGATTCTGAAAATGAACCGCGGCATACCGTAAATTAAGCAAAACTTGGTTCAATTTTTAAGTTAAACGACGATAACACCGCGGAAAGTCGGTTAAGTTATTCGCGGTTGCCCAACAGGTTTCGAAAAAATGGACTCCCCGTCTCGCGTCCCCCTTCACTTATTGATTGATGTCGGCAATTCGCGCGGCAAATTCGCGCTGTCCGGCGGCGACGACGAGTTGACGATAACCGCTTGTCCGACCGCCGGCGTCGGCGCGGGCGAATTGCCGGACGCGCTTAAAAGCGGACTAGCGAAATCGGCGTTCATTTCCTCGGTGGTGCCGCGCGTCAACGCGCCGTTGCGCGCGGCGTTAATTCGCCGCGGGGTCGGCGAAATAACTTTTGTCAATCCGGCGACGCACGCAATTATTCCGCATAATTTATTACCGCCAATCACCGTCGGTAGCGACCGTTTGCTCGCGGCGCTGGCGGCAAGCCGCGATTTTGCGCGGGCGCGCCGTGAAATTATCGTGATTCATCTCGGCTCGGCGTTGGTGATTGATTGGCTCACGGCGGACGGCGTGTTTCAGGGCGGCTTGATTATGCCCGGCGCGCAAATGTTGTTGGACGCGCTCGCCGCCGCCGCGCAACTGCCGCGCCTCACGGCGACGGATTTGGACTGGGCGGCGGTCGGCGCCGGACGCGACACGCGCCGCGCGATTTTGACCGGCGCGGTCGCGACGTTGGTCGGACAAACCCGCGAAGGCATCCGCCGCGTAACGCCGCCCGCGGCAACGCCGCGTTTAATTTTCACCGGCGGCGGCGGAGAAATTCTCGCGGCGCAATTTGCCGGCGAATACGCGCCGGATTTAGTGTTGCGGGGGCTGAATTATTGGGCGGCGGACGCAAGAACCATCTAAACGAAGCCGTGGCGTTATGACCGCAAACTTTCTTTCTGAGGTTCGCTATGATTGTAAATTGTTAATTGCTGTCCGCGTGGCGGCGACGTTGTGGACGCGGACGATGTCCGCGCCAAGTCGCGCCGCGCGCACGGCGGCGGCAACGCTTTTCGCCACGCGGTCGCGCGGGTCGCCGCCGAGCATATTTTTATTGCTGACGCCAATCAGCACCGGCGTGTTTTCGCGGTGAAATTCGGCGCAAATTTCGCCGAGCGCGTCAAACAACGTCCAGTTGTGTTCGACCGTTTTGCCGAAGCCGAAACCGGGGTCAACGATGACTTGCTCCACGCCGGCGGCGCGCGCCGCGCGCACTCGCGCGCGCAAATAGTCGATTACTTCGCGGACGACATCGGCATAGACCGGCGCTTGTTGCATTGTGCGCGGCTCGCCTTGGCAGTGCATCACGACCACGGGCGCGGCGTATTTTTTCGCCACCGCGAACATTTGCGGGTCGCGCTCGCCGGCGAAAATATCGTTGATAATCGTCGCGCCCGCTTGCAGAGCGGCTTCGGCGACCGCCGCGCGGTAAGTGTCGATGCTAATCGGCAACCGCGTATAAGAACGCAGTTTTTGGATGACCGGCGCGACGCGCGCGATTTCTTCCTCGCCGCCGACCGGCGACGAACCCGGACGCGTGCTCTCGCCGCCGACGTCAATAATCGCCGCCCCTTCGGCAATCAGTCGGACGCCCTTGGCGACGCGGGTCGCAACGTCAAGCGCCGTGCCGCCGTCGTAAAACGAGTCGGGCGTGCAGTTCAGAATACCCATTATTTGCGGACGGCGGGTGGTCATGGGGCTTGGCTCCGAAACCGGTTAAGTGATTAAAATTTTAGGGCTACCCGAGAAAGGGCGAAGATTTTTCGCGGCAAAAAGCGATTGCCCGGCGCCGCCAAGCATAAAATTGGGCGGCGGTATTTTTATCGACTCCGACCGGCACCGCCGCCGCTCCGGCGGTAGTGCCGTCGACGAAAAAAATCGAGTAACTTTTTTGTCCGCGCCGCGCTCAGGCGCGAACGCCGTATTTTCACGAGCGAAAAGCGTATTCGCCAACCCAAAAATTGTCAATTGTCCAAGACCGCCCCGAAACGTTTGTCGTTTCGCCGGACCCGCGTCCGTCTTGTTATGCGCCGAGCGTTTCATATAAATCGCGATGTAATTTTTTTTCGCGGGGCGGCGAGGGTAAATTTCTGTTCGGGAGAAGATATGGAAAACTTGAAAAATTCCGTCGATTTGGCGGCGGTGTTGTTGTCCGACGAGATGGACATCGAGAAGGTCTTGCGCGCCGCGCATTTGGCGCGGCAGTTTCACAACGTTTATCTGCAAGCGAAACGCGATTTCGACGGTGTGAAAAACGCCGTTAAAAATCCCAAAGACGCGCGGCTCGCCGCCGGTTATTGGATTATCGGCAACCTCGACGAAGCCGCCGCGCACGCCCAAAACGACAAGACCGGCGTCGGGCAAATTATTTTGGGACTGATTGCCGAAAACGACGGCAATTACGCCGCCGCGCTGGTTTGTTACGACCAAGCCGCGCCCGCCTATCGCTTCGCCGATTTGCTGAAAGTCGGCATTTTGCGGCGTCTCGGCAAACTCGACGAAGCGAACAAAGCCGTCGCCAAACTCGAACGCGAACTCGGCGACCAAGCCGAGTTGCACTATCAAAAAGGGCGATGCCTCGAAGCCGCCGGCAAAATCGGCGCGGCGCTCGCGGCGTTCGACCAGGCGTTGACCTACGCGCCGCAACACGCCGAAAGTTTGTTTCACGCCGGACGTCTGCTTGACTTGCGCGGCGACGAGTCGACCGCGATTAAGTATTACGAAAAAATCGGTCCCGCCGCCGGCGAGACCTACACCAACGCCTTGCTTAATTTGGCGACGCTTTACGAAGACCTCAATCGCGCCAACGACGCGATGCAGTGTTGCCAAATGTTGTTGCGGCAAAATCCGACGAACAAGCGCGCGCGGCTGATTGTCGATTCGATTTCCGCGGCGGCGGGGATGTATTATTCGCCGGAAGAAACCAAACAGTCGGAAAAATTGGAAGCGATTTTGCGCGTGCCGGTAACCGATTTCGAGTTGTCGGTGCGAAGCCGCAACTGCCTCGCCAAAATGAACATCCGCACGCTCGGCGATTTGGTCAAACGCACGGAAAACGAATTGTTGGCGTATAAAAATTTCGGCGAAACGAGTTTGCGCGAAATTCGCGACATTCTCAATTCGCGCAATTTGCGTCTGGGAATGTTGCGCGAAGACGCCGCGACGCGCGCCGCGTATAACCGCTCGCAAGTGCGGCAACACGACGAACTGTTGGCGAAGACGATTGACTTTTTGGAATTGTCGGTGCGAAGTCGGAAATGTATGGACCGCTTGGGCATCCGCACCGTCGGGCAGTTGTGCGACAAAACCGAAACGTCGCTCGAAAACGCCAAAAATTTCGGGCGCGTCTCGCTCAATGAAATCAAAAAACGGTTGCAGGAATTTAATTTGTCGTTGCGACCGGAAGATTAGAGATTCAATTAACAATTAACAATTTTGGAATTTGATTAAAAATTCGCTTCGCGCCGTTTTGATAATTATTCCGCCATTGTTAATTGTTAATTGTTAATTGCATCCCCCTGCCAAAAATTACTTTCCCTGCGGGATTATCAATGCCAACCGCCGTCCTTTTGCCTAACGAGGTGCAATCCGGCTTGCCGACGACCGCGGCGGCGGCGGAGAATTCCGCCACGGAGTTGGACGGCGATTTGCTTCTCGACGCGCCGGAGACGGGGACTAAAACGCCGGTGTTGATTGTCAGTTCCCGGCTTGATTGGTTTGACGAATTTATCGCCGCCGCGCCGCGGGAAAATTTCAACGTGCAGGCGTTTAGCGAAACGTGGCTGGCGCAACGCTATTTGATGGAACATCGGGAAATCGAAGCGGTGCTGTTGGGGTTGCCGTTAGCGGGCGCGACCGATTTGGCGACGTGGATAAAAATCAAATATCCGTCGATGGCGGTGGTAGTGGTGGACTACGAAATTATGCCGGATGAATTGCTGATGTCGTATCTGAACAACGGCGCGTCGGCTATTTTTCATTATCACACGCCGGTTCACGAGGTGGTCGGCAATTTGCGCGGTATCATTAAAAAACAGCAAAACGTCGGCAACGACCATATTTTGGCGGTCGAAGCCGGTTTGCCGGCGCAAAACTGGGTCGAGATGACGATGTTGTCAAAAGACGAGTATTTAGGGCGCGTCCAGCGGTTCAGCGAGCAATTGTTGCGGCATCATTTATCGCCGGAAGAGGTGAATGCGTTGTGTATGGCGCTCGAAGAATTCGGGCGCAACGCGATGGAGTGGGGCAACAAATTCGACGCCCAAAAAAGAGTCGTCTTGCGTTATGTGATTTTGGAAACGGAAATTTTGATGGTGTTTATCGACGAAGGCGAAGGGTTTGACTGGTTGGCGAAAATCGACCACGACCCGACGAAAAATCTGAAAGAACACCTGAAAAGCCGTAAAGACGCGAACAAACGCCCCGGCGGCTTCGGAATGTTTATGATGCGCAAAATGATGGACGAAGTGTTCTACAACGCCAAGGGCAACGTTTGCGTGATGAAAAAGAAATTCAACCGCGCCGATTTTCGGGAAACGCCGACTTCATAAAAACCAAAAAAAGAGCGTCTGGGCGCCCGTGCCGGGGCAAACAACCGATTACTTCGCACTTGGACAGGTTCTTAATTCAGCGGAAAACTGCTCCGCAAATAGTCGCCGGCGGGCTGAATTTCGCGCGGCGGCGGATAGTGATGAAACGTCGAATTCGGCGACTGCGGATTGGGCGCGGACGGCGTGAGAAGCGGCGTGGATAGCAGGACCGTGGTCGTCGGATGCGGCGAAGTTGGCATACTCGGCTCGCGCGGTCGCATCGGCGCGGACGCGACCGACGGCGAGACCGGTTCTGACGGCGCGGGTAGCGCGGATATTTCGGCGGCGTAATCGTCAAGTTCTTTGCCGGCGGTTATGACGGAATTTTCCGCTAATTCCGGCAGGACGAAACTTTTCGGCACCGTAATCAAAATCTGGCGCGTGAGGTTATATAAACCGGCGCACAATTCCGCGCAGTCGCGGTCGTTTGCCGCCTCCCACAATAAATCGTCCGGCAAATTGGACAAATCAAACCACGTCGCCGAAACCACGCCGAGAAAACGCCGCGTCTCATAATAACGCAACTGTTTTTGCCCCGCGATTTCCGCGTCGCGCCAATCCGTGGCGTGAAACCAAATTTTCAACGCTCGGCACAGCCGCCCGACGCCGGTGTTTTCGGGCGCGAGATGGCGCCACTCGCGCAACGGCACGGCGCGGACGGCGGCGGCGACCGTTTCGTCGTCGGCGTTGAGCGCGGCGATATTCAGCAACGCGCGTTTGTCGCGCTCCTGCCCGCCGATGATGTTCACCAATAAACTGTAAGCGGCGCGCGCGACGGCGTCGGTGTCCGGGTCGGCTTCGACCAACCGCGCGGCGTGCATCGCCGCATAGACGCCGCTGGGCGACGGCTCCGTGTAAGCCAGTGCGACGGCGCTCGCCATCTGCAAGGCGCGCGGCATACCGTTGGGCGGCGCGCGCCCGTCGAGTTCGCGGAACAGCGCGGCGACGCGCTCAATCGTCGGGTCTTTAAGTTCGAGAATCTCCGGCACGCGACCGGCGTAATAGCCGCCTTCCTGCACAAACATCCGGCACAGCGCGCTCAAATAGGCGCGTTGGCAGAGGAAGTCCTTTTTCAGCGGTCCGACGGGATTGTAACAAAGGAGGGCAATCAGCGCGGCTTTGTGGCGGGTGCGGTCGAAAGTATTTTCGGCGCCCGCGACCGCCGGTGCGGTCAACAGCGCAAAAATTAAAAAAGTATAAAAAAATCGCGGGCGCATCGCGGCAACTCCGGCAGAAAGGGGCGGGCAGTTTATCCGATGTAAGTTGCGGGACAAGAAAATTCTGCAAAAAGTTGGCAGTGATTAATAGACCTGTTCGACAACCAATTCGTGGCATCTTTTCGGCTAATTTTCCGTTCCGCCGCGTCAAAATTCCTTGCAATACTCTCGGTATTGCTTCGTCATTTTTCCTGGCGGCACGAAAAATTAGACACGAACATTTGCTCACTCGTAGGTTTAGAACAGGTCTAATAGCGTTGAAAAATGAGAGCGTGGAATTTTATTTTTTAAGACGCACGCAACGCCGACCGCCGGTCATCGCCTCGCGACGACCGGCGGTTTTTTCGGAGGTCGGAGGAGCGTGGCAGGTAAAACAGATAGCCCCCGACAAAGCGCGATGGCGGGAAAAACTCTTATCGCGACTTTTCCCGAAACCCGAACCTTTTTCCCGCCTCACCAATGAAAATCCGTCAATTCCAATGAAAATTCGCCGCAGGTGAGCGCGACCACGCCGAACGGCACCGCCGGACTGCGCGTCAATTCCAACCGTTTGCCCGCGCCGGTGAGATTGACGCGCGTCGCTTCGATTTCCCGCGCGGCGTTGTCGGCGTGGGCGGGAAATTCTTTTTTCACCGGCAGACCCGCCAAATTCCGGCTCGGCGGCAACAAATTCTTCAATAAATAATCGTTGAGCGTTACGTTGCCGAGCATCACGCCGTCGCGCGCCACTTCAAAATCCAACTGCAATTTGCCGCCCTCGTTTTTCCGCACCGTCAAACGGCAGTCGAAAACTTCTTGCGCGTCGGTCGTCGGCACGGCGTCGGCGGACGCGCGCTCATTGCCGGAAAGCGAAAAATATAATTGGCGAGCGGAGGTTGTCAGGCG
Organism: Planctomycetales bacterium; assembly: GCA_025997475.1. Lineage (GTDB taxonomy): Bacteria > Planctomycetota > SZUA-567 > SZUA-567 > SZUA-567 > MS499-59. The sequence goes on along the minus strand of BNUQ01000007.1, from coordinate 26,476 downwards.
ATATTTCGCCCACGCGCCGGCGTTGAGCGGGTTTTCAACGGCATTCTCGCCGCCGAAGGCGGTCGGCGCGGTCAAAAACGCCAAAACCGCCACGACGAACCGGATTTTTTTCATTATTTTTCCTCGTAAAAATTAGGTAAGGAGTTGACCGGCAAGATATTTTGGCGTCGCGGTCGTCGGTCGCCCGGTCGCGCGGCGGCGGTCGAGCGCTTGACACTGCCGACCGTCCGATTAGTATCCGCCGCCGGTTGACCGTCAGGGCGGCGCTGTTTGTGTAACTCGTTTATTATCAACAGTTTGAGCCGGCGACGACCGCTTGGCGACCTAACTAATTGAAAAATAGCCGGTTAAAACATTGCCCGTAACGGGTTGTCCGCAATAATTTGTTAGGTAGGCTCGCCAAACAACTATATCTTGTGGTTTGCCCGGTTGGTTTTATCGCGGTTTTTAAGCGGACGCCCCTTTTTCGCCGCGCCCCGCGCAACCCTAATCGACGGATAAAAAATGCGTTGCCCCTATTGCAAAACCGACGACGACAAAGTTATCGACACTCGCACCGGCGACGAGGGGTTGGCAATCCGGCGGCGGCGCGAGTGTTTGCACTGTGGGCGGCGCTATACCACACACGAACGGCTCGAAGAATCGCCGATTAAGGTTACCAAAAAAGACGGGCGCGTCGAATCTTTTGACCGGAAAAAAATCGTCGCCGGCATTGCGCGCGCGCTCCGCAAGCGTCCGCTCAGTTCCGAAGAAATCGAAAACTTGTCCGACTCCGTCGAGCGCGAAATTTTTGAGCAAAACGACCGGCAGGTCGCGTCGTCGCTGATTGGCGAAACGATTATGCGACATTTGCATCAAGTTGACCCGGTGGCGTATGTGCGCTTCGCGTCGGTTTATCGCGAATTTTCCCAAGTAAGCGAATTTATCGACGAAATCCGCGCGCTCGCCGGCGCCGATACTGCGGCAAAAACGGTCTGAAAAGTGATAAAATCGTTGGCTAATCGTGAGACGGCGAAAATTTTTGCGGGGCAGATGTCGCGGAAATTTTCGGTCGAAATCCAAAGGCGGGCGGATGCGGAAATTGCATTTGCTTGATGCGGCGACGGCGCTTGACGATTTGCGGGTTCTGCCGTCAAACGCTTTGGAAAAACTGACGGGCGACCGCGCCGGAAAATTTTCTATTCGCGTCAACGACCAATACCGGATTTGTTTTGCGTGGCGCGACCGCGACGCCGAAGAGGTCGAATTGGTGGACTATCACTGACTTGTCGCCACCGGAGGACAAACGATGAAAAAATATATTGAATTAGACACGGTGGGCGCGGTTTTATGGGAAGAATTTATCGCGCCGCTCAATTTATCCGTCGAAAATATCGGCGCGGCGACCGGAATTTTACCGGCGCGGTTGCGCGAGATTATTGACGGCGCGGCGCCGGTAACCGCTGAAATTGATTTGCGGCTAACGAAATTTCTGCAATTGTCCGCCGGTTACTTTTTGCGGTTGCAGGCGAACTATGAGACCTTGCGCGCCAAGCGAAAATTCGCCGCGCAAATAATGAAAATTATTCCCTTTTCGCGGGCGGCGGCGTTGGTTTAAATTCCGGCATTTGAGGTCGCCATCGCAAATTACCGTGAAACATTCGCCAGATTCTTATCGCGCCCGCCAATGAATAAATCATTTAATTGAGAGGATTAACCATGAGCAAGGAAAGTTTATCAATTGCCGACACGCGGTTTGTCGAACCGCCGGCGCCGAATGTTTTTTCCGACCCGACCGCGAAAGCGGAATTATTTTCCGCCGGACATTACGAAAAATTAGGGCGCGAAGTCGTCGCGCGGTTGCCGAACTATAAACAAAAATACAAGTCGCTAATGGTGACCGACCAGACGGAGTTTGTGCTGGGATTGTTGGCGCATTATCGTTTTCCGAACGGCGACCGCATTAAACAAGTCGTGGAAATCGGTGTGTATAACGGCGTCAATTCGCTGTATATGTTAAAAACCGGTTGCTCTGCCGCCGCCGATTTTCAACTTTACGGCATTGACTTGGGCGACACCGATTTTTTCGGCGGTGCGGCAATTGCCGAATCCACGCCGGACGAACTCGCGCATTATCACTTGCATCGCGCCTGCACTGCGTTGGATGTCGAGAAAGTTTTGGGCGAGCATAATGCGGGGGGGGGGGGGTAGATTTATTGTTCGTCGACGCGGGACATTCGCATCCGTTTCCGCTGATTGATTTGGTTTGTTTATTGCCGTTTTTGCGCCGCGACGCCATCGTTTTGCTTCACGATGTGGTTGATTATATGCGCCCTAATGCGTGGGGAGAATCGTTCATTTATGTTGGTTGGACGGCGAATAAATATCGCGCCAAGTATCTCGACGGCAATAACCAAATTGTTGGCGAATCGTCGTTGGGAGTTATTGAAATTCCCGAAAAACCGGCGGTTTTGCACCAAAATTTGCTGACGCTCGCCGGTTTGCCGTGGCGGGCGACGCCGTGGCAAAATAGTCCGGTTTTTCCGTTGGACGAGAATGATCTGATACGATTACGCGAATTGCTGTTGAAACATTACGCCCCGGATTTCGCCAACGAACTGGTTGATAAATTAGCGGCGCAACTTGCCGTTTATAATCAATGGGCGTTATTGTCGTGGCATGAAACACGGTTTTTCAACTGGTTGTTTGAGCAAGAATGCGCGACGGCAACGCGAAACGGTTTTTCGCGAAACGGTTTTTATCGGAGCCAAATCCGGCGCTCGTTATTTTCCGTCAAAATTCGCCGCGATTGGTGGAACGTGAGTTTTCTCGGCTTGCAAGTCGGCAGTCGCGTGTTCGCCGACCGTCCCGCGTGGCTTCGGGTTAAAATCGGGAAATAAACGCGCGGCAAGGGCGTTCGCGTGAACAAAGAATCTCGCCAGCCCAAGGAGGTAAAATGACTTATTCCGTCGAACTCATTGACCCGCGAGCGCTGAAATTATTGGAAGATTTAGCCGGATTGCGGTTGATTCGCGTAACGGCAACCGACGAAGCGGCGGACGATGATGACGCTTATTGTCGCGAATTGTGGGCGGAATGCGCCGCCGACCGCGCCGATGAAGTCGTGCCGTTAAATGATTTGGCGGCGCGATTGGGAGTGGCACTATGATGGGCGGATACCGGTTAGCAATCGCCAAACGCGCCGAAAAATTTATCGAACGTCAACCCGCCAAACAACAAACGCGGCTTTTGCAAGCCATTAGTGGTTTGCCGACTACCGGCGACATAAAACCGTTGGCGGGCATTGTCGGCGGTTTCCGTTTGCGGGTTGGCGATTATCGGGTCATTTATGAGTTCGATGCGCTGGAATTGACGGTTAAGGTGAAAAATATCGGTAATCGCGGTGATGTGTATAAATAATTATCAAAAAATCGTAATGAAAGGATAAAACCGATGAACGAGTATGTTACCAAGCGCGACGGGCGCCATGTGCCGTTTGACAAAGCCAAAATTGCCGATGCCATTTTCAAGGCGGCGAAAGCCGTCGGCGGCGAAGACCGCCAACTCGCCGACGAACTCGCGTCCGTCGTTACGCTGATTCTCGATAAGCAATGCAAAAAGACCATTCCCGATATCGAAGCCATTCAGGACGTGGTCGAAAAGACGCTCATCGAAACCGGACACGCCCGCACGGCGAAGGCGTATATCCTCTATCGCGAGCGCCGCGCCAAAATGCGCGAGCAAACCTGCGTGCGCAAAGAATCCAGCGCCGCGAAAAATTCGACCGATATTCATCTGCTCGTTGACCCGGGCAGTAAAGCCGAATATTTTCAGTGGGACAAAACGCGCATCGCCGCCGCGCTCGTCAAAGAAGCCGCGCTACATCCCGAAGAAGCCGCCGACATCGCCGGCGCCGTCGAAAAGCGCGTTTTGGCTTCGGGTTTGTCCCGCATTTCCTCGTCGCTGATTCGCGAACTGGCGAACAACGAACTTTTTGAGCGCGGTCATCAACGGGCGCTCGCCAAACAAAATATGCTCGGTCTGCCGAAATTCGACGTGGAATCGCTGATTTTCGCCAAGTCCAACGAAAACTCGAACATCGCCGCCAACAACCCCGAAGCCATTAATCTCGCGATTGCCGAGACCGTGTTAAAACAATACGCCTTGCAGGAAATTTTCTCGGAACCGGTCGCCGACGCGCATCGCACCGGTCGCGTCCATTTGCACGATTTGGGTTATCCGACCCGCGTTTATTGCTCGTCGCACTCGCTCGAATACATCAAAAAATTCGGCTTGCAACTCGAAAATCTCGACACCTGCTCGGCGCCCGCCGCGCACGCGTTCACGCTGACCGGACACCTCAACACGTTTTTGGCGTCGATGCAGGCGTATTACGCCGGCGCGCTCGGCGTGGGCTACATCAACATTCTCTACGCGCCGTATCTCGAACACGCCACCGACGCGGAACTCAAACAGGAAGCGCAACACCTGATTTTTTCGTCGTCGCAAAATGCGTTCAGCCGCGGCGGACAAACGCTGTTTTTGGACTTCAACATTCACACCGGCATCCCGACGTATCTCAAAAAAATTCCGGCGATTGGTCCGAAAGGGCAATACACCGGACGGACTTACGGCGACTACGCCGAAACCGCGACGCGCTTCACGCGGGCGTTGCTACAAGTTTGGGACGAGGGCGACCGTTACGGCAACATTTTCGCCTTTCCGAAATGCGATTTTCACATCAATCACGAGACGTTCTCCGACCCGAAACAATACGAGATTTTCCAATACGCCTGCGAAATCGCGGCGCGCAACGGCACGCCGTATTTCATTTTCGACCGCGACGAAGTTACGCTGTCGGCGTGTTGCCGTCTGCGCACGGTGATTGACGACAACTATATGTTAAATCACCTCGAAAGTATGCGTTTTTGCGGCTTCCAAAACGTAACCATCAATTTGCCGCAATGCGCGTATCGGGCGGGAACGGGCAATATGGAGAAATTTTTCACGGAAATCGACGCGGTGTTGCAAATTTGCATCAAAGCGCATCTTGAAAAGAAGGCGTTCGCCAAGCGGCTGATGAGCGGACCGGAAATGCCGCTCTGGCAGGTCGGCAAAATCGCCGCCGACGGGCGCCCGTATATCGACCTCGAAGCGGCGACTTACATCGTCGGCATCATCGGCTTGAACGAAGCGTTGCAATTTTTAACCGGCAAGGAATTGCACGACGACGACGAGGCGTTGCGGCTCGGCTTGAAAGTGATTTCGCATTTGTATTTCGCGGTGAAGGACGAGGGCAAAAAATACGGCTTGAAAATCACGATTGAAGAATCGCCGGCGGAGTCGGCGTCGCGGCGTCTCGCGAAAATCGACCTGAAAAATTACGAATGCGCGCGCGGTTACGTGCGCGGGTCGCTCGCGGCGGACGAAGTGTATTACACCAATTCAATTCACCTGCGCCCCGACGCGGACGTGGACATCGTCGAGCGGATTTGCAAGCAGGCGAAATTCCACACGCTTATCGAGTCGGGCGCCATCATTCACGCCTTTATCGGCGAAAGCCGTCCGTCGGCGGGGGCGATTGCGTCGTTGGTGCGCAAAACGTTTGAGCACACGCAGGCGGCGCAATTGACGATTTCGCCGGAGTTCACGATTTGCCGCGTCTGCCACCGCGTAACCTACGGCATCGCCGACCAATGCAAACACTGCGGCGCGGAAAACGTCGAAATGCGCCGCGGCGTCGAGCCGCCTGCGGCGGGGACGCAATCCCAAGGAATGCAATCCCAAGTAACGGCGTTCTCCACGGAAAATTGTTGCGCCTGGACCCGCGACAACTTCACCGGTTGGACGACGACGGTCGAAGAAATGGCGGCGGCGTTGGGATAAGAAAATTGAAATTGAATATAAAATATTTGATTTTTTTTTGCGTATACCATACAATTTAATGAAGGGGTAATACTATGAAAAACAACAAGATTAATGGCGGGTCGTCTTATGATGATGCCGATGATGTATTCGAGAAAGAATCTGACGACGGCTCTGTTAATATCAAGCCGTATGAGGTCGATTGTTTGCCTAACGATTATAACATATCAGTGTTAATGAGTTTGATAAAACAAAAACATCTAAAAATACCATCGTTTCAGCGAAATTACGTATGGAAAAAGGATATGGCATCTAAATTTATTGAATCCATAATCATCGGATTGCCTATACCACAAATTTTTCTTTTTGAACAAGCTCGTAACGACCTTTTAGTTATAGATGGACAGCAGCGTTTAGTGTCTATTTATCTTTTTAAGAATAAACGCTTCCCCAAGAATGATAAGGGGCGTTCCATTATTAGGGAGTGTCTTTCGCGCGGCGAAGAGATACCGGATTCCGATTTGTCAGGAGAACATTTTGAGGAATTTTCGCTAAAATTGCAGAAAATAGCCGACGAGAATAATCCGCTTAACAAAACAAATTATGACACTTTACCGACAGAGGGCGTGTTTGATTTTAAGGCGAGCTTCGATTTCAATCGAACTATTAGAACCATAACAATCAAGCAGAATGCTCCCGATGATAATTGCTCGTCTATGTTTGAGATTTTTAGTCGGTTGAACAGCGGAGGCATCACACTTAAACCACAAGAAATACGCATGAGTATTTTTTATTCTCCGTTTTACAACCATATATTAGAGCTTAATTCTGACGCAAAATGGCGTCGCTTTCTTGGGAAGAAAGAACCTGATTTACATATGAAAGATGTAGAAGTTATTGTCCGCGCATTTGCTATGCTGGAAATGTATAGTGAATACAAATCGCCGATGCGAGTATTCTTGAACAGATATTCCGAAAAAGCGAAAAAATACGATGAGAAAAAGATAGGCGAACTTGATCAACTATTTTCTAAATTCTGGGAGTGTTGCTCTGATTTGCCGGATAATGCGTTCAAAAACGATCAGGGAAAGTTTGTTATTTCTCACTTTGATGCTATATTTGTTGCTGTTTGCACTCAAATGTCCGATGGAGACAATAGTAAAAAAATCATGTTTCAAGACATGCTCAATATTAAAGCAGATGCGAGGTTTATTGAAGCCACGCAGTCGAAAACAACAGAGAAAAATAATGTTATGGCGCGAATAGAGAAAGCCAAAGAACATATTGTTCTTCAATAATGGGAGTCAACCAATGAATAACGATGTATCTAAATCTCTCGTTGCTATCGAGAATCTTGTTGACGATTATAAGTGTGTTCGAGACAAATTCCTGTCGTCAGAGCCATCGTCTGCTCAGAACATTTTACACCATTTGAAGAAGATGTTAATATTGTCTTGTGCGAGTCATTACGAGAATGCGATAATGGATGCATTAAAAGATTATGCCAAAAAACATTCTGCAAAATGCGACTGTTCACCGCACGGATTTGATAAAATGAGTGAATATTCATTCTTTAAGATATTTAATTTTGGGCGCAACGACGAAATTAAAAAACCGACAGATTTCTTGAAGGATATTCACTGTTTGGGTGAGGGATTCAAAAATGCGATAATAAAAGAAATAGCAGAAGACGATTCCAAGAAAGCAAAAATGAATGCTTTTCGTGAAATTTGTCTTATGCGTAACGCACTAGCCCACTGCGACTTAATATCTTACAATGTTGCTGAAAACAAGTCATTTGATGACATAAATAATCTACACAAAGATGCGATGCAATTCGTGAAATTATTTACAAGTAAATTTGACATAATTTGAATTTTTAATGTCTGTTTAATGTCTGGGTATACCTCGTTGAGTCGGCGGTAATTAGAACCTATCTTTTTATCAATTTTTGGGAAATAAGTGCCGCGAATGCGAGGCGATGCAAGTCCGATAATTTGGGGTTTTCTTTTCCCTGCGCATCAATAATCGCCGCGACCAGTTGCAACTAATCTTGATAAAGAGATAGGTTCTTAAGCAGGTCTCTATGGAAGTCAACCAAATAATTCACGGCGATTGTTTAGACGTGTTGCAACAACTGCCCACCGCGTCCGTCGATTTAATTTTCGCCGACCCGCCTTACAACTTGCAATTGAAAAATGAATTATATCGCCCGAATAACACCAAAGTTCTCGGCGTCGCCGACCGGTGGGACAAGTTCAGTTCGTTCGCCGATTACGACGAATTTTGCCGGACGTGGTTGCGGGAATGCCGGCGGCTCCTGAAAGAATCCGGCTCAATCTGGGTCATCGGCTCGTATCACAATCTCTTTCGCGTCGGTAACATTATGCAGGATTTAGGGTTTTGGCTCCTCAACGACGTAACTTGGCACAAGACCAATCCGATGCCCAATTTTCGCGGCCGACGTTTCACCAACGCGACCGAAACGCTGATTTGGAGCGCCAAAGGCGAACATTGCCGCCACACGTTCAATCATAAATTGATGAAACGCTACAACGGCGGCAAGCAAATGACTTCGGTCTGGTCCATCGGTTTGTGCGCCGGCGCGGAACGCCTCAAAGGCGGCGACGGCAAAAAAGCCCATTCCACGCAAAAGCCGGAAGAGTTGTTGAAGCGGGTAATTTTATCGTCGAGCGGTCGCGGCGCGGTGGTGTTAGACCCGTTTTTCGGCGTCGGCACCACCGGCGCGGTGGCGAAAAAATTAGGGCGAAATTTTATCGGCATCGAAAAAGAAGCCGCCTATGTCGCGCTCGCCGAAAAACGCCTCGCCGCGATAACCGATTTATTGCCGGAAGCCGAATGGCGCGAAGCCGCCGCGCCGCGCCGCGTTTCTTTGGCGGAATTGGTGCGCGAGCGCGTGCTTTTGGCGGGCGAAACTTTACGCGGCAAAGGCGAGGTCTGCGCGACGGTTTTACCGGCGGGAGATTTGCGGTGCCAAAATCAGACGGGGTCAATGCACCGGCTCGGCGCGCTCGCGCAAGGAACGCCGACGTGCAACGGCTGGACTTTTTGGTCCGTTCGCCGCGCCGACCGCTGGGTATTATTGGACGAACTCCGCGCCGGTTATCGCGACGGGCAGTGCGCAGTGGGCAGTGAGCAGTGAACAGAATTGCGATATTTCGGCGGTGATTTATCGCCGTCGATTGCAATGCGGCGAAGCCGCCACGAAATTCAATAGCCCGCCGTTTTAACGGCGGGTAAAATGGCAAAAAAAAATGACCGGCTTTAGCCGAATGGTTTTATTTGGGCTAAAGCCCATATCTTTTTTTTGTCCGTCCACGCCTTAAAAGGCGTGGCAATTGAATAGAGCATCCACCATCGGCGTTTATTCGCGTCCTCTGCGGCTCTGCAAGGAATCTCTTGCTCTTAAGTTCGTGTTAATTCGTGAAAATTTGTGATAAGTTCTTTCTTTTAAGGTTTAACCAAGTTATGCCGAATGCCGACGAAATTTTTATGCGCGAAGCGCTGGCGATAGCGGCGCGGGGCATTGGCGCGGTCAGTCCAAATCCGCCGGTCGGTTGCGTGTTGGTGAAAAACGGCGTCGTCATCGGGCGCGGTTATCACCGACGTTGCGGCGACGCGCACGCCGAGGTCAACGCTTTGCGCGACGCCGCGCGATTGGGCAACGACCCGACCGGCGCGACGGCGTATGTAACGCTGATGCCGTGCCATCATCACGGCAAAACCCCGCCTTGCACCGGCGCGTTAATCGCCGCCAAAATCGCGCGGGCGGTGGTCGCGCTCGACGACCCGAATCCGACCAGCGGCGACGGCGCGGCGGCGTTGCGCGCGCGCGGCATTACGGTCGAAATCGGCGGCGGCGCGACGGCGGCGCGGCGGTTAATGGCGGGTTTTTTGCATTGCGTCGCCACCGGTCTGCCGCGCGTAACGCTGAAATACGCGATGACGCTCGACGGCAAAATCGCGCTGTCCGACGGCGCGTCGCAATGGATTTCCAACGACGTCAGCCGCGATTACGCGCACGTTCTGCGCGCGCAAGCCGACGCGATTTTAATCGGCGGCGGCACCGCGCGGCGCGACGCGCCCCGCCTGAATGTGCGCCTGCCCAACCGCGCGCCTGACGCGCCGCAACCGAAGCGCGTCATCATTTCGGCGACGTTAAACGTGCCGCCGCTCGCGGCGTTCGGCGACGGGGAGTGGCTCATTTTTCATACGGCGGCGGCCGACGGCGGGAATCGGCGGAGTTTGCAAGAACGCGGCGTAACGTTGCGGCAAGTCGCCGCCACGGCGAACGCTCGGGTTGATTTGCGCGCGGCGTTGCGGGTTTTGGCGGCGGAATTCGGCGTGCGCGAGGTGTTATGCGAGGGCGGGGCGCATTTGCACGCGGCGCTGTTACAGGATAAGTTGGCGCAAGCGGCGGCGGTTTTTATCGCGCCGTTATGGGTCGGCGGCACCGGCATTTCGGCGATGGAAGGCGAGAAATTTTTCCCGCTCGGCATCGCGCCGCGCTTAATCAACGCCACGACCGAAAATTTCGCGGGCGATATTTATTGGCGCGGGGAAATTGCGTATTGCGAGAGTTGAGAGTTTAGAGTGAAGCAAAGGTTGCGCTTCGCACATTTTTTAGAGTTTAGAGATTAGAGTTTAGAGTGAAGCAAAGGTTGCGCTTCGCGCGTCTTAAAAATAAAACTCCACTGCTGAACTCTGAACTCTGAACTCTGAACTCTGAACTCTGAACTCTAAACTCTAAACTCTAAAATAAAGGAGCGAGCGATGAACAGGTTTTTGATGGCGGCGGTGTGGTGCGGCTTGGTGCTGATGACGACGGTCGGCGCGGCGGACGCGGGCGCGGCGGTGCGGGAAGAAGTCGGCAAGGTCTATACCCAGTATCTCAACGCGATGAAAGCGAAAAATTTAGGCGAAGTGATTGACACCTTACACTCGCAATCGCCGGCGTTCAACCAAGCCAAACAAGCGGCGGCGCAAAATATGGTCAGCTACGATTTGACCTACAACATCACCGCGTTTGAGGTCGTCGGCGTAACCAAAGACGGCGCGTTCGCGGTCGTGCGCGCCAAACTCGAAACCCGCAAAGCCGGCGGCGCGGCGCCGTTTGAGGACAACGAACTCGACGCTTTGCAGGTCTTCAGCAAAGACGGCGGCAAGTGGAAAATTTGGGGAAGCGTCATCCTCGGCGTCAAGCCGATGAATAATTGATTGACCGACTACCGCTAAAAAAATTTTCCTTTGTCGAACGAAGTTGATTGGTAAAATTCTCCGCCTTGGTGGCAGGCATTCTTGCCTGTCATTTTTGTTTCATACCGAGTGGCGACACGAAAGGAAACCGCTATGTCCAACGCTGAAAAACCCAACAATGAGAGTTCCGCCAAACCCGCCGCCGACTACGACGCGGATTCCATCAAAGCCCTCAAAGGTCTCGACGCCGTGCGCAAGCGCCCGGGAATGTATATCGGCGACACCGGTCCGCGCGGACTCCATCACCTCGTCTGGGAAGTCGTCGATAACTCCATCGACGAAGCGATGGCGGGCTACGCGCAAAACATCACGCTACACGTCAATCCGGGCGGCTCGGTCTCGGTCATCGACGACGGGCGCGGCATTCCGGTCGGCTGGAATCGCGAAAACAATATGAACTCGCTGACGTTGGTGTTGACCGTCCTGCACGCCGGCGGCAAGTTCGACCACAACAGTTACAAAGTGTCCGGCGGTCTGCACGGCGTCGGCGTCTCGTGCGTCAACGCGCTGTCGGAATGGTTGGAAGTCGAGGTCTATCGCGACGGCAAAATTTGGTTTCAGCGCTTCGAGCGCGGCGCGCCGGTCGGCGAGGTCGTCGAACACGGCGCGACGAAAATGCGCGGCACGAAAGTTACGTTTTTTCCCGACGCCGAAATTTTCACCGAGACGACCGTATTCAAATGGGACACCGTCGTAACCAGAATGCGCGAACTCGCCTTCCTCAACAAGGGCGTGAAAATTCACCTTGAAGACAAGCGCGAAGAGGACTGCAAGGAGTCGTTTTGTTACGAGGGCGGCATCCGCAGTTACGTCGAATTTCTCAACGAAAACAAAACGCCGGTCAACGAAAAAGCCGTTTATATCGAGGGTAAAAGCAACGACGGGAATAATTACGAAGTCGAAATCGCGTTTCAATACAACGACTCGTATGACGAAAAAACGATTGCCTTCACCAACAACATCAACAACCCCGGCGGCGGCACGCATTTAAGCGGTTTTCGCACGGCGCTGACGCGCACCATCAACGCCTGGGGCAAGAAAAATAATCTCATCAAAGAAAACGATGTCGCGATTACCGGCGACGACTGTCGCGAAGGTCTCGCCGCCGTGGTCTCGGCGCGCGTGCCGGAGCCGCAATTCGAGGGGCAGACCAAAGACAAACTCGGCAATCGCGAAGTTGACGGTTTTGTGCAAAAAGTGGTCAACGAGGAGTTGAACACCTTCCTCGAAGAAAATCCGGCGCAGGCGAAAAAAATCATCAAAAAAATCATCGACGCGGCGATTGCCCGCAACGCGGCGCGCAAAGCCCGCGAAACGGCGCGGCGGAAAAACGTGCTGAGTTCCGGCGGTTTGCCGGGCAAACTCGCGGACTGCATTTCGAAAGACCGCGAAGGCACGGAACTGTATTTGGTCGAAGGCGACAGCGCCGGCGGCTCGGCGAAAATGGGGCGCGACAACCGCATTCAGGCGATTTTGGCGCTGAAAGGCAAAATCCTCAACGTCGAAAAAGCGCGCATTGACCGCATGCTCGACCACGCCGAAATCGCGGCGATTATCACTTCGCTCGGCACCGGCATCGGCGTCGAAGATTTTGACATCGAAAAATTGCGCTACGGCAAAATTATTATTATGTGCGACGCCGACGTGGACGGCAGTCATATCCGCACGTTGCTGTTGACGTTTTTCTATCGCCATATGCCGAAATTGATTGAGAACGGCAACTTGTTTGTCGCCTGTCCGCCGCTCTACCAAGTCAAGCGCGGCAAAAATTCGCGCTATGTTTTGACCGACGAGGAAATGGACGAAACGTTGTTCAAACTCGGCTCCGAAGACGCGAAGTTGCATTACCGCGAGCAGGCAATCGACGGCGAGAAATTCGCGGAAGTGTTGGGCGTGATTCGCAAGATGAACGGAATGACCAAAGTCCTGCACCGGCGCGGTTTTACGCTCGGCGACGCGCTGGCGTTGCGGCGGGCAAAGGGCGACGTGTTCCCGAAATACCGGTGCAAATATCGCGGCGAAGAAATGTATTTTCAGGGCGACCCGGATTTGCGGGCGTTTGTCGAGAGTAAAGAAAATTTGGAGGTTTTGGAAGAAGACATTTCGGTGCTGGCGGCGGACATCACGGAAAACACGCTGTTGCAGACGGAATTTTTCTTTGTAACCGAATTGGAAGCGATTATCAAACATTTGGCGGAATACGGTTTTACGCCGGATTTATTTTTGCCGCCGGAAAATTTGGACGGGAAAAAACGCTTCCGGCTCTCGAACGGCAAGACCGAAATCGGCTACAACACGCTGGCGGAAATTTTGGACGGCGTGAAAGAAATCGGCAAAACCGGCGCGGGGCTGGAAATTCAGCGCTACAAAGGTCTCGGCGAAATGGACCCGGAGCAGTTGTGGGAAACGACGATGAATCCCGAAAAGCGGCTGTTGCTGAAAGTAACGGTCGATGACGCGATTAAAGCCGACCAGTTGTTCACCTTGCTGATGGGCGAGGTCGTCGAACCGCGCCGGAAATTCATCGAAAAATACGCGCTCGACGCGCAGTTGGACGTGTAAGACGGCGGAAAAAATTAGAGCAAAACGGCAGGGGCGCGGCAGGGCGAGCGCGCCCCGGTTTTTTTTACCCACCGCCGCGCTCCTCAATCACTCTTTTCTGAAACGCTTTTCGCCGCCACCGTAAGTGTTATGTGCAACGTCATTGAGAATTTTTGGAGTGGTCTATTGAGAGGGGGAAGAATATGCGACCGGAAACGCGACGTGGTTATTTTTCACGACGAATTTTGCGGGGGGGGGGGGGGCGTATGATGCACCTCCGGCAATTCGGTTTGGCATGGGTTTTGGCGGGGTTGGCGGCGAACGCCGCCGACCCGATTTTATGGGAGCAACCCGGACTGCCGCCGCGCACCGACGGCACGTATGAGATGTGGACGCCGGGCGTCGGCGATGTCAACGCGAACGGTGATTACGCGAATGGCGGCTTTATGAATTCCGCCCGTTCGACCGGCGCGGAAGCGCTGTGGAATATCGGCGTAACCGGTCAAGGCGTATCGGCGGCGGTGTATGATATGAGCGTTGATTACACGCACGAAAAACTGTCGGGTAAAGTTATCGAGAACGTTAGCGTATTTACGAATCCTGCCGGCGACCACGGCACGCACGTTGCCGGCACGGTGGTCGGGATGGCGCCGGACGCAAAGTTAATCACCATCAGCGGCGACGGGGGTAGCCCGTATAACTTATTTACCCCACCGTATCCAACCAACGGTTCCGCCGCGTTTGACTATCTCGCCGGTTTAGCGCAACAATATAACCTTGTCGCCGTCAATAATAGTTGGGGCGGCGGCGGTTATTTCGACTCTTCCGATGATATTGCGGCGAACAATTCCGCGCTCTACGCCGCCGCGCAAAAACTCGCGGATAAAGGCGTGATTGTCGTTGCCGCCACCGGCAATGACGGGGTCAACGACCTGATGAATAATCCCGCCGGTTTGCCCGGCGTGTTGGCGGTCGGCGCGTTCAGCCGGTATGGACTAATCGCCGAGTTTAGCAATCAATATCAAAAGGACGGATTTATTTTACTCGCGCCCGGCGTGGATATTTATTCGTCAGTTTACGATACCAACAATCCAACCGCCACGAATCTGTATGAAAATATGCCCGGCACCAGTATGGCGTCGCCGCACGTTACCGGCGCGATTGCGCTCCTCGCGTCCGGCGCCCGCAACGCCACGCCCGATGAAATTATCAACGCGCTTTATCAATCCGCCGACCGAGTGAACTATGACCGGACGGCGATAGTGTCGGAAACGTTAGTTGATGTCAGTTATTTCGCCGACTTGGGCATAACCGAAGCGTCAATTTCTGCTTTGCAAACCGCCGGTCTGATTCCGAACACGGTGAACTTTGATAACGCCACGTTAGACGATTGGCGCTATGTGAATCGTTTAGCCATTGTAATGAAGAATATGGGGATAAGTGATGTGAATTATATTAATACCCCCACTCTCAAAGATGACTTCAAGAGAATTCTTGCCGGACTCGGTGGCGAAGACCCGCTCGAATACATCGACTACGGCTTTTTGCGCGTGGATAAGGCGTATAAGTATTTGCTCGCGCAAAAGACCAAGCAACTCGCCGTTGCCGCCGACGGCGGGCGTGTCGGCGCGGAAATGGCGCAGGGCTTGGCGCAACATTTCGGCGGGGTGTTGTCCGAGCAAAATCATCTGCTCTATCAACGCCTCGCCTTTATGTCGCCCGAACAGCGGCGCGACACGCTCCGCCAAATTTCGCCCGCGCTCAACGCCGCCGCCGTTGACGGCGCGTCGCTCGCCGTCGGCGCCGCCAACCGGCAAATCGTTTCCCGCTTCGAGCGGGCGCGAATGAATACGCTCTACTCCGACCGGCTCGCCTCGCAAAATCGCGCCTCGGCGGGCGGCGAGCCGGAATTTGGATTGTCGGGACTTTACGGCAAAAGTAGCGAACTTTGGGCGCAAGGGCTTGGCGTTTACGGTCATCGCGACGGCACGAAAAACGTCGCCGGTTTTGACGAACACTACGCCGGCGCCGCGTTCGGCTACGCGGCGCGCGCCGACGAATGGCGCTACGGCGCGTTCGGCACGTGGGCGAACTTCGGAATGAACGGCAAAGACGGCGACGCGAGCGGCAACTTTTTAAGCGTCGGCTTAAACGGCGGTTGGAGTGCGGAGAAATTTTTCGTCAACGCGCTCGGCGCGTATAACGTCGGCATCTACGACGTCAATCGCGGCATCGTGGCGCCGGGCGTGTTTATCAAAGATGTCGGCGGCGGCGCGATGCCGATGTATGCCTCGACGCTCGGTTGGACGGGAAAGTCAACCAACACGACGCACGGTTTCAGCGCGTTTTTGTCCGGCGGCTACGACTTTATTCAAACGCGCGGCTGGACGGTCGGCGCGCGGGCGGAAGGAAGCGCGGTGTTCGCGCATAACGTCGGCTACGACGAACACGGCGCGGACGGGTTAAATTTGCGCGTGGACAGTTTCAACGCTTGGCGGCTGGACGGTGGCGCGGGTTTGGAAATCGCGAAAATCATCGCGCCGGAAAATTTTCACCACGGGAATTTTTTATTGTCGGCGCGAGTGCTGGGAATGTATGGCGCGGGTTTCGGCGGCGACATCACCGGTGAATTTGCGAGTAGCGGCGCGAAATTCCGCGTCGCGCCGGAATATCTGAAATCGGCGTATGTGATGCCGGAAGCGTCGCTCCGCTGGCAAGTCAACGACCGCCTCGGTTTCAGCGCGACCTATCAAGGACGCTTCAGCGGCGAATACCGACAACACGCGGGCATCTTCGGCGTGAGTTTGGGGTTTTGACTTAATTGGCACTTTCCTCAAAAGCGGGCATTTTTGCCCGCTTTTTTTATGGCGGCGGCGCTCTCGCGAAAAACCGCCGCTTGCTTATAAATCACGGTTTCGTAATTCGTAATTTTTGCTTCGTATTTTTCAACCTGTTCGACAAGGAAATCCCCGTGGGCAACAACCGCCGCAACAACAACGGTAATTTCGGCAAACAACTTTTTGTCTGGTTAGCGATTATTTTGGCGTTCTCGCTGATGTTCGGCATGAACAATTTGCAGGAAACCGGCAAGACGCAAAAACTTTCCTACGACGAATTCGTCCACCTCGTCGAAGAGCAACCGCCGCACATCAAGAGCGTCAAATTAGACAAAGGCGACGGCGAAATCACCGGCGTCTTTCACAGCACCGGACGCTCCGCCGACCAGCCGGCGAACTTCACCGTGCAGGGGCAGCCGCCGTCCACCTTCAATCTTGAATTTACCAAATGGCTGACCGACCACGGCGTCAAGGTGGCGTTCACGCCGAGCGGCGGCATCTGGGAAACGTTGTTGTATATGTTTGTCCCGACGTTGCTCCTCATTTTATTTCTCTATTTCATCATCGGGCGCTCGTTTCGCGGCGGCGGGATGAATCCGTTCTCCTTCGGCAAAATGCGCGTCAATATGCTCGACAAAGGCGCTTCGAAAAAGACCTTCGCCGATGTCGCCGGCGTGGACGAAGCCCGCGAGGAAGTCAAAGAAATCGTCGATTTTCTCCGCAATCCCGAACGCGCCGAACGGCTCGGCGGACGTCTGCCGCGCGGCGTGTTGTTGATTGGTCCGCCCGGCACCGGCAAGACCCTGCTCGCCAAAGCCATCGCGGGCGAAGCCGGCGTGCCGTTTTTTTGCATCAGCGGTTCGGACTTTATCGAAATGTTCGTCGGCGTCGGCGCCAGCCGCGTCCGCGATTTGTTCGGGCAGGCGAAAGAAAACAGTCCGTGCATTATTTTTCTTGACGAAATCGACGCGGTCGGACGCAAGCGAATGAACGACGCGCCGGGCGGCGGTTTGGAAGCGGCGCAAACGCTCAACGCCATTCTCGTCGAAATGGACGGCTTCACTTCCGACGACAAAATTATCGTCATCGCGGCGACGAATCGCGCCGACGTGTTGGACCCGGCGTTGCTCCGGCCGGGGCGTTTCGACCGGCGGATTAACGTTGACCTGCCCGACGTGAAAGGGCGCGAAGAAATTCTGAAAGTCCACATTCGCAACGTGAAGGTCTCGCCGGAAGTCGAGTTGTCCACGATTGCGCGCGGCACGCCGACTTTTTCCGGCGCGGAATTGGAAAACGTCGTCAACGAGGCGGCGCTGATTGCGGCGTTCAGCGAGCGCAACGCGGTTGACCAGGCGTGTTTTGAGGAAGCCCGCGACAAAGTGCGCTGGGGCAAAGAAAAGAAAAGCCGCGTGATGAGCGACAACGACCGGCGCGACACGGCGTATCACGAAGCCGGACACGCGCTGTTGATGAAATATCTGCCGAACGTAACGCCGTTTCACAAGGTGTCGATTATTCCGCGCGGGCGGGCGCTGGGCTTGACGATGCAACTGCCGGAAAAAGACGAATACAGTTCGACGCAAAAAAAACTGCTCGGCGAAATCATCGTCTTTTTCGGCGGACGCGCGGCGGAAGAATTATTTTTGCACGACATCTCGACCGGCGCCTCCAACGACATCGAGCGCGCCACGCGCTACGCGCGGGCGATGGTCTGCGAATGGGGAATGACCGACGAACTTGGCATCGTCAATTACAACATTAAAAGCAACGAAGAGGGCTATTCTTTTCAGCGCGAATTTTCGGAAGCGACGGCGGAAATGATTGACCGCAAGGTGCGCGCCATCACCGAGGAATGTTATCACAAGGCGAAAAATTTATTGAACGAGCATAAAGAAGACGTGGGCTTGGTGGTCGAAGCGCTGATGGAATTTGAAGTGTTGGACCGCGACGGCTTCAATCTGCTGTTGGAAACGCGCTCGTTGGACGCCCTGCGCGATTATCGCCAAACGCACGCGCCGGCGTCGGAAACCGCGGGCGAGGAGGTGGTGATACTTGAAGAAGCGGACGACGAAGCGGAAAACGGCGGCGGCATTAAGTTGGCGAAAGACGACAAGGCGAAAGAGAAAAAGAGTGAAATATAGACCGGCAGAGGCGTGGATGAGTTTTACCCCGCCGCAATTTCCAACGGGGTGAAATTCAGGTAGTCCGCCGAGGTCAGGACGAAGCGTGTGCCGTCGATGACGCAGTCCGTCGCCGGTATTTTTTCGCCGCCGAGCGTTGGCGGTAGTAAGCCGTGCAGATGACCGTAAAGGCAAATTTGCACGCCGGCGGCGGCGAGCAGGCGCGTGATTTCATTCGCCGCCGCGTCGTCGCCGAGGGGTGGAAAATGCGTCAGCACGATTTTCAATTTCGCGTCGCGGGGCAGAGCGTCCAAACCGCGACGCAACCGCTCCAATTCATGCGCCCGGATTTTTTCCGCGTCTTCGCCGCGCGACGCGGCGTTCGCCGGCGCGGCGGGCTGGTCGCGCCGCGCGCGTTGAACAAACCGCGACGGCTCCCATTTGGCGCAGGGGAAATTCCACAGGCGCGTGCCGGTAACGGCAATATCGCCGAAAACGACCGCGTTGTTCTGAATGAAATAAAATTTCTCGCCTGCGGCGGCGTGATTTTTTTTTAGCGAATCCCACCAGTAATCGTGATTGCCGCGAATGAAAACTTTATGTCCGGGCAGGGCGCGCAAATACGCGAAGTCCGCCGCCGTGTCCCGCAATTTCATCGCCCACGACACGTCGCCGGCGATTAACACCAAATCGTCGCCGCCAATCCGCCCCCACGCCGCCGCGATTTTATCGGCGTGGTCCTGCCACCGGTCGCCGAAAATATCCATCGGCTTGTTGCCGCCGAGAGAAAGGTGCAAGTCGGAGAGGGCGAAGATTTTCATCGTTTTTCAGTGGGCTGTGGGAATTTTTCGGCGGCAATTTATTGCCGCCGACTGCAAGGCGCGAAGCGCGGCGAAACTTCAATTGCCCGCCGTTTTAACGGCGGGTAAAATGGCAAAAAAATGAGCCGGCTTTAGCCGGTCACGGTTTGAGCCACTCCCCCGCCGCGGTCATACCTTCGTTCAGCGCTTTGCCGCCCGGCACCATCGGCAGGACGTTGGCGTGGCGGTCGATGCGGACATCCAACAGCGCCGGTTCCGGCGACGCCAACAGTTGCGCGACGGCGCTCGCGACGTTTTCCGGGCGGTCGCACCGCCACGCCGCGATGCCGAACGCCTGCGCCACCGCGACGAAATCGGGATTGTCCGCCAGGTCGGTGAAGGCGTATTCGCGGGCAAAAAATAATTCCTGCCACTGCCGCACCATTCCTAAATACTCGTTGTTCAACAACAAAATTTTCACCGGCAAATTCAGCCGCCGCATCGTCGCCAATTCCTGAATGTTCATCTGCAAACCGCCGTCGCCGGTAACGACCACCGTCAATTTTTCCGGCGCCGCGAGTTGCGCGCCCAACCCCGCCGGCAAGCCGAAACCCATCGTCCCCAAGCCGCCCGAGGTAATCAGCGAGCGCGGCGCGTTAAATTGATAATACTGCGCCGTCCACATTTGATGTTGTCCGACATCGGTAACGATGGTCGCGCCCGCCGCCGTTTGCCGCGACAGTTCTTCAAGCACGAATTGCGGCTTAATCGTGTCGCCGTCGCGCGCGTAGGTCAGCGGATATTGCGCTTGCCACGCGGCGATTTGTTGTTGCCACGCGGATAAATTTTGCGGCGTCAGGCGCGGCGAGAGTTCGCGCAAAATGTGCGCGGCGTCGCCGACAATCGGAATGGCGACCGGCACGTTTTTGCTGACGGAAGTCGGGTCGATGTCGAGGTGAATGATTTGCGCGCGCGGCGCGAAACCGGCGACTTTCATCGTCACGCGGTCGTCGAAACGCGCGCCAATCGCGACCAACACGTCGCAAGCGGTCGTCGCCAAATTCGCCGCCGTCGTGCCGTGCATTCCCAACATTCCTAAATTTTCGCTCCACGCGGCGGGCAGAACGCCCAAGCCCATTAGCGTGGCGACGGCGGGAATTTTGGTTTTTTCGACGATGTCGCGGACGAGCGTCGCGGCGTCGCTGATGACGATGCCGCCGCCGAGCAACAACAGCGGACGTTGCGCGGCGTTGATGATTTTCGCCGCCTTGTCGATTTGCCGCGCGTTGCCGGTAATCGTCGGCTTGTAGCCGCGCAGGCAAATTTCCGTCGCCGGCGGAGTGCGAATGTCGGTTAGGCAAACGTTCACCGGCAAATCAATGACCACCGGACCGTGGCGTCCGCTACCGGCGATATGAAACGCCTCGCGCACAATCGCCGGCAGGGTTTCGGGGTCGCGCACCAAATAGTTGTGTTTGGAAATCGGGCGCGTGATGCCGGTGAAATCGACTTCCTGAAAAGCGTCGTTGCCGATGAGTTCGACGTTGACCTGACCGGTGAAGACGACGAGCGGCACGGAGTCGAGGTGCGCGTTGGCGATGCCGGTAACGAGATTGGTCGCGCCGGGTCCGCTGGTGGCGAAGACGACCGCCGGTCTGCCGGTAACGCGGGCGTAGGCGTCGGCCATATGGATGCCGGCTTGTTCGTGGCGCGGTAAAATAAACCGCAAGCCGCCGTCGCGGCTAATCGCGTCGAACAGCGGTATCACCATTCCGCCGGGGTAGCCGAACACGACTTCGACTTTTTCGTCTTTCAAACATTGGATAAGAAGATTCGCGCCGCGCATTTTTTCCCTTTGATTGCCGAAATTTCGGCGAGGCATTCAAGACAATTAACAATTAACAATTAACAATTCATGTTACGCGAATTTGTCATCATCAACTCCGCCTCGGCGGACGTGTCCGCTAAAAGCCCCGACCGGGGCTTAATGTGAATAACGGTGGAGCGGCGAGGCGTTTCCGCCGCGCAACTCGGGGGAAACGCCACCACCAACCACAACCCCGAAGGGGTTGAACGATGGTTGAACCCCCTGTCGGGGTTCGGTTGTCGGGCGGCGTTATTCATGATTAAACGCCTACGGCGTTTTTTAAGGATTTTATTTTTGTCAAGTCAGTTGCTATTTTGAGGCGCGCGTAACAGGGGTTAAGAATTAATATTTTTTCCTATCGCCGCGTTTTCAACTTTCAACTGGCAACGCCGAACTTGAATGTTATGGACAACGAACGGTTTGCCAATATAGTCCCGCGACATTTATCCCGTTTCGTCCGAGGTGATTTATGGCGCAAGGTCGCGAAATATCGAGCCGCATCAGTTCCGTCAAAAGCACGCAAAAAATTACCCGCGCGATGAAAATGGTGGCGGCGGCGCGACTCAATCGGGCGCAGGCGCGGATGGACGGCATCCGTAATTACGGGCGGCGCATCGCGCAAACGTTGGTCAATATCGGCTTCACCCTCTTCGGCGACGAACACCCGTTGCTCAAACCGCGTCCGTCCGCCAAACGCCGTTTGTATATCGTCATCGCCGGCGACCGCGGGCTTTGCGGCGGCTTCAACAGCAACGTCGCCCGCTTCCTCGACCAAAATCTCACCCGCGAAGAAGTCGCCTCGGCGAAATTTTTCGCCATCGGGCGGCGCGGCATCGCCAACGTCAAGAAAAAATTCGGCGACGCGGGCATCGTCAAAAGTTGGGTTGACGTTTTCGACAAATTGTCGTTTCAGTTGACCAACGACATCGCCAAAAATTTGCTTGCCGCCTATCAAGCCGCCAACCCCAAAGACCGGATTGACGAAGCGTTCGTCGTCTATAACCGCTTTGCGTCGCGGATTAAACAAGAAGTCGTCAAAGAACAAATTATGCCGCTGTCCGCCGATAAATTGCGCGAACAATTGGCGTCGGTCGCGGACGCGGAAAAAAATCACGCCGGCAAAAGTCATAGCCATTTGGCTTATGAGTTGTCCGAGCCGCAAGTTATCGTTACGGAAATGGTCGAGCATTGGGTGTCGGTGAATTTGTTTCACGCGATTACCGAGAGTTACGCGGCGGAATTGGCGGCGCGGGTCAGCGCGATGGAAAGCGCGACCGACGCGGCGCAGGAGATGATTGACGGGCTGACGCTCAGTTACAACCGCGCCCGCCAAACCGCCATCACCAACGAATTGATTGATATCGTCGGCGGCGCCAACACGATGTAGGAAGAAGCAAAACTCCAAAAATTTTAATTCTTAATTTTTAATTGAATAAAGAGGAGAAAGAGAATGCCGCTCACTCAGGAAAAAAGTTCCGGGCGCGTGAAAAGCGTTTCCGGTCCGGTGGTGGATGTCGAATTTGAAGCCGACACTCTGCCGGATATTTACACGGCGTTGCGCATTGAGGA
Source organism: Planctomycetales bacterium (assembly GCA_025997475.1). Lineage (GTDB taxonomy): Bacteria > Planctomycetota > SZUA-567 > SZUA-567 > SZUA-567 > MS499-59. The sequence continues at coordinate 3,621 of BNUQ01000007.1, read as the reverse complement.
AGACGGCAAACCGCCGCTGACGCTTGAAGTCGCGCAACATTTGGGCGAACGCACCGTCCGCGCGATTTCAATGTCCACCACCGACGGCTTGATGCGCGGCATGGCGGTCATCGACACCGGCAACCCGATTATGGCGCCGGTCGGCGACGCCGTTTTGGGGCGCATCATCAACGCGACCGGCGAGCCGGTGGACGAGCGCGGTCCGATTAAAGCCGAAAAATATTATCCGATTCACCGCGCCGCGCCGAAATTGAGCGACCAGTCCGTTACCACCGAAATTTTGGAAACCGGTCTGAAAGTCGTCGATTTGATTCAGCCGATTCCGAAAGGCGGCAAAGTCGGTTTGTTCGGCGGCGCGGGCGTGGGCAAAACGGTTTTAATGAAAGAACTCATCCGCAACATCGCCGCCGAACACGGCGGTCGGTCGGTGATGGCGGGCGTCGGCGAGCGGACGCGCGAGGGCAACGACTTGTGGGTGGAAATGATGGAGTCCAACGTTCTCGACAAGACGGCGCTGATTTACGGGCAGATGAACGAGCCGCCGGGGGCGCGGTTGCGCGTGGCGATGACGGCGATGTCGGTCGCCGAGTATTTTCGCGACGAAGCGGGCGCGGACGTGTTGATTTTTATCGACAACATTTTCCGCTTTGTGCAAGCCGGCTCGGAAGTGTCGGCGTTGCTGGGGCGGGTGCCGTCGGCGGTCGGCTATCAGCCGACGTTGGCGACGGAAATGGGCGCGTTGCAGGAGCGCATCACTTCGACGAAAAAGGGCTCGATTACCTCGATTCAGGCGATTTACGTGCCGGCGGACGACTACACCGACCCGGCGCCGGCGACCTGTTTCGCGCACATCGACGCGACCACCGCGTTGTCGCGGCAAATCGCGGCGCTCGGCATTTATCCGGCGGTGGACCCGCTGACTTCGAGTTCGACCATTTTAGACCCGCGCGTCGTCGGCGACCGGCATTATCAAGTCGCGACCGAAGTGAAGCAGATTTTGCAAAAATACAAGGAATTGCAGGATATTATCGCGATTCTCGGCATGGACGAACTTTCCGACCAGGACAAAATCACGGTGTCGCGGGCGCGAAAAATTCAGCGGTTTCTCAGCCAGCCGTTTTTTGTCGCCGAGCAATTTACGGGGATGCAGGGGCGGTATGTGCCGATTAACGAAACGGTCGACGGCTTTGCGGAAATCGTCGAAGGCCGGTGCGACGGTATTCCCGAACAGGCGTTTTTGTATTGCGGCAACATCGCCGACGTGCACGCCAAGGCGGAAAAATTGAAACACAGTTAGCCACGTCGGCGGCGAACCGGTAAATAAGCGGTGGACGGGATTTTTCCCGTCCACTTTGATTCGCCCAAGGCGACGGGAGGAAAAAATATGCCAAAAGCGAAGAAAATTAAGGTTGACCAAGAGCGGCTGAACGAGGTCTGCCAACGCGGCGGTTTTACGGATAAAAGCGAAGCCATCAATGCGTCTTTGGCGGAATTTATTCGTATCAAGCGTCTGCAAGAAACTTTTAACGCCTTGGGAAAAATTGAAATGGACGCGGATTGGACGCCTCGCAAAGCGCGAGGCAAACCCGAAACGCCGTTGAATCCGCGGCGCGTTGTTTGCCCGCCGTCCAATCTCTGCCGAATATGACCGGTGCCGCGATTGACCTGATGCGGTCTATTAAGCGCGAGGCAAACCGATGAAAGATAAATTTACCGTCATCGTTGATACGACCGTTTGGTCAAAATCTTTTCGTTGGAAAAAGGTCTCCGGCAGAGACCTTGAAGTCGTAAATACGCTGAAAAAACTCGCGGCTTTCAAGCAAGCCGTGATGATTGGCGCGGTGCGGCAGGAATTATTGTCCGGCATATCCGACGGCGCGTTTTTCAATCGTCTGAAAGCCGAAATAGAAGAATTTATTGACTACGTTCCGCGGACGGCGGAATACGAATTGGCGGCGGAATTTTGCAATACTTGCCGTAAAAACGGCGTGCAGGGCTCGCCGACGGACTTTTTAATTTGCGCGATTGCGGCAAAAAACGACTGGCGAATTTTCACCGACGACCTGGATTTTCCACATTATCGCGACCTTTTGCCGATTAAACTTTACGAAGCGTGAGCGCGGACGATGAGCATAATTTTGACGCCGTTTCGCAACGCGCTGAACAGTTTGCGCGAAGCGCTCGCCCAAATGCGGGAAGAACCGGCTAACCGTTTTGTCAAAGATTCGGTGATTCAGCGTTACGAATACACCTATGAATTGGCGTGTAAATTGCTGAAAAGATTTCTGGGCGGCACGGAATCTAACGGCGCGGAAATCGACCAAATGGCGTTTAGCGACCTCGTGCGGCTCGGCAACCGGCGCGGCTTGTTGCGCGGCGATTGGGAAAAATGGAGTAATTATCGCCAAATGCGCAACACCACTTCGCATTGTTACGACGAGCGTCAAGCCGACGCCGTGTTGGGCGGCGTGCCGGAATTTGTCGCCGAAAGCGAGTTTTTACTGTCGGAATTAACGGCTCGAGTTTCGGTTTTATTCGGAAAAAATGTCGCCGCTGATTGAAGAAAAACATTTGTCGTTGGTGCGCGAAATTTTGCGCGCGCATCTCGCTACCGGCGCGGCGGTTTATATTTTCGGTTCGCGGGCGACCGGCACGGCGCGACCGTATTCCGATTTAGACCTCGCGTTGGACGACCGTCGGCAACCGGCGCCGCTTGCATTACTCGCGAAAATGTCGCTGGCGTTTGCCGAGTCGCTGTTGCCGTATCCGGTCGATTTGGTGGACTTGAACGCAGTCAACGCCGAGTTTCGCGCCGCGATAAAAAAAACGCTGGTGCCGCTGTCTTTTTAATCCTCAAGAGGAGATTGATATGTTGCTCCCCAAGTTTTTACAGCGAATTTTGGCGAAGCGAAAACAAAAACGCACGTTTCGTGAATACGGTTACGAGGTCAAACGTTTCCCCGTTGAAGGTCTCGGGACGGTTGAATACGCGCAATGGGCGCATCCTGCCGAGTCCGCCAAATCCGTTACGATAGACGGGGTTAATTTTTACCGGCAGTTCGTTCACGCCGGCGAAATGGCTATCGACATTGGCGCGCATACGGGCGACACGACGGTGCCGATGGCGTTGGCGACGGGCAAAAGCGGTTTGACGGTGGCGTTTGAACCGAATAAATATGTTCACAAAATTTTGGCGAAAAACGCGACGCTCAATCCTGACAAAACCCGCATTGACGCTTATTGCTTGGCGACGACCGCCGAAGACGGACAATTTGAATTTAATTATTCCGACGCCTCGTTTTGCAACGGCGGGTTTTTATCGCAAATCAAACAACATCGTAAGGCGACGCGCGGACACGCTTACAAATTGCACGTTACCGGCGTAAATTTAGAAAAATTCTTGCGTGAAAAATACGACGCCGTGTTGCCGCGATTGAGGTTAATTAAAATAGACGCCGAGGGCTATGACAAAGAAATTGTCAAATCCATTCCCCACCTTCTGCGTGATTATCGTCCGCATTTATTAGTCGAATGTTACAAACGCTTAACCGGAGCGGAGCGGTTTGATTTGTATGCCACGTTAGTCGCGGGGGGGGGGGGTGGTAGTGAAAATTTCAACTC